>JBBQOA010000033.1:0-15109 GCA_038330465.1 Pyrinomonadales bacterium | reverse complement strand
ATCTCAATCTGCACGAAGCCTTTCGCAAAGCCCTCGAAGAAGAAAAAATTTCGGATGTCGAACTCGAACTCGTCGGAACTGACCGAAAATACGACGTCCGGATCGCGCCCATCGAACTCGACGATAAAAAAGGCGCGATCGGAATTTTTTATGATATTTCGCAGATCGAACGGCTTGAAAATGTCCGGCAGGAATTTCTTTCGAACATCTCGCACGAACTTCGGACGCCGTTGACCTCCATTATGGCTTTTGTCGAAACGCTCGAAGACGGAGCAATTGACGACGAAGAAAATAATCTCCGTTTTCTTGGCGTGATTCGGCGCAATGCCGAGCGGATGCATCATTTAATAAACGATATTCTCGAACTTTCGTCGATCGAATCGGGCAAGATCACGATCGCGCCGAAAAACTCGAATCTGGCGAATCTGACGGAAGAAGTTTTTATGAATCTTTCCAATAAGGTCGGGGAAAGACACGTCAAATTGATAAATGACGTGGCGCCGGGCACGACCGTTTTTGCCGATGCGGTGAGATTAGAACAAATGCTCACGAATCTGATTGACAACGCCATTAAATTTAACCGCGAAGGCGGAAGCGTGACCGTCAGTCACGCTGAGGACGACCGGAACAATATAATTTCCGTTGCTGACACGGGCGAAGGTATTTCCGGCGATCATCTTCAGCGCATCTTCGAGCGTTTCTACCGCACCGATCGCGCCCGCTCGCGCGAAATCGGCGGAACCGGTCTCGGACTCGCCATCGTCAAACATCTTGCCAGACTTCACAGCGGCGAAATTTCCGTCACCTCAACACTTGGCAAGGGTTCTGTTTTTTTCATTGAACTGCCGAAAAATACTGCATAAAATAGAATTTTAATTTTCTTTCCAACATTGCTGCGATTGTGTTATATTAGAGTTACACAAACGCGGCAAAGGCTCTTTAAAAACGGCGAGGCAATTTTTGGGTCATTCGCTTATTTCCTCATCTATAGAAATTTCGGCAAAGGAGAAAAACACAATATGGAATTGAATATCGGGCAAAAGGTTGCGTATCCCACTCAAGGTGTGTGCATCGTCGAAGACATTAAAAAACGCGAAGACGGCGATGATTCGTTAGATTATTATTATCTGAGGGTTTTGAACGATAATTCGATAATTTTTGTACCGACCGACAACGCCGAAACGGTCGGAATTCGTCCCATCATTTCCGCCAAACAATATCGGAAATTGATTGAATTTATCGGCGAGGATTTCAGCGAAGTTTCGAGCGACTGGAAAATTCGTTCCCGCGAATATGCGTTGAAACTGCAATCGGGCGATGTTTTCGAAGCCGCCGACGTGCTCAAAAAACTGACGTTTCTGAGCCACGAGAAAAAGCTCTCGTTCCGCGAACAAACTTTTTTGGAAAAATCGCGATTCTTGATTGTTTCCGAAGTCATCAACGCCGATCTGGCGGTCGAAAATACGATCGAAAAAAAGATTGACGAACTGATCGAAAAAGCCTGCACCAAACATCTCGAAACACAGCCGAGCGTGCTTGCGGCGGCGGTCAGTCATTAAGAAAAAAGCGGCGAAAGGGCAATGAATTGCGCGCAACTTCCAACTTGCTCTTTTTCTTTTCTACTGCTTGTCCGCCTTGCGATAACTGGCGCGAACGACGGTTTTGATATTTCCGCGCACGTGAAAATCACCTTCGAGTTCGACCTTTAACGGATCACACGCCGTGACGAAATCTTCCAAAATAATATTGATGACGTGTTCGTGAAAAACCTTTACTTCGCGGAACGAATTGATGTAAAGCTTGAGACTTTTAAGCTCGATACAGCGTTCGTTCGGCACATATTTAAGGCGAATGACGGCAAAATCGGGAAAATCAGAAAACGGGCAGATCGCTGTAAATTCGGGAATTTCAAAATCGATCCAGATTTCGCGTCCGGCAAATTCGTATTTGAAAGTATCGAGCGCGACGAGATTCATTTCCGCGCGCGGCGTTGAACGAATATCAAGGTTTTGCTGATTGGTCGGCGGTAAATTGTAATTGTCTAACATAGAAAACTTCTCGCAGTTAAAGTCAAAACAATCATTCTAGCATTTTGAAAGTGAAAAAGGGAAAAGTGCGGTCGAATGCAGGTCAACTAACCTTTTTCCCTTTTAACCTTTTTCCCTTTTAATCTTTTTAAACTTTCAGTTTTTTGGCAGCTGCCAGATCTAACACGCCGCGTGTTTGAAGGTCTTCGAGCAGGTTGATAAAAATATGCGCGGTCGCGCGGGCGTCGTCCGAAGCGCGGTGATGATTGACGAGCGCGACGGAAAAATAATTGGCGACCGTATTGAGCCGGTGATTTTCGATGTGCGGCAGAAGTTTGCGCGAAAGTTGAACGGTGCAAAGCGACGGATTGGCAACGCGATAATTTTCGTGAATTCTGCCGATCTCGTGATTCAGAAACCGCATATCGAAATTGGCATTATGCGCGACCAACACGGAATCGCCGATAAAGTCGAGAAAATCTGCGGCGATCTCGTGAAATTTCGGTTCGTATCTGACCATTCGGTCGGAAATTCCCGTCAGCTGCGTGATGAAAAAAGGAATCGGCGTTTCGGGATTGACGAGCGTGTGAAACTCATCGGTGATCGCGCCGTTGCTGACGCGGTAGGCGCCGATCTCGGTGACGCGGCACGGCGGAGTTTTGGCGCCGGTCGTTTCAAAATCAAAGACGACATAATCGGTTTCGCTCAAATTACGATTGGCAAAACTTTTCTCGACGAGCTCGACCGTATCTTCATTCATTTGCAGCCGCGGATCGATCTCGATCAGATCCGAGACGAGAATTTTTGCCAGATCGGGTGCCGGGCGCCGGATCTTCATAACATAATCTACAACTTTGACCGCGGAAGCTCGCCCGCCGGAAGATTGTAAAAGCTGAATCGTTTCGTTTATTAGTAATGAGTCGGAAATTAAATTATGATAAATCGGCATCTCTTTTTGATTTTAACGTGAAAAAATGAAACCGCAAGCAAAAACAAAGCGAATAAAGGATTTTACGTATAATTCAGGAGATTTTAGTTATGAGAGAAGAAAATATCAGAACGGTCGAGGCTTATCTGAATGCCTTAAAACAAAAAGACCTGAGCCTCGCGCCATTTGCCGAAGACATTCTTTTTGAAGATCCGATTTCGGGGAAACATACGGGCGCGGAAAATTTTCGTGCTTTTTTATCCGGATTTTTGCCCGCGATCGAAGATATTAATGTTCTCAGTCACGTTTGCGAAGACGATTTTGTCGTCACGCATTGGGAAGTTGACGGCATTTTCGGAGTTGTGACAATCTTAGAAAAGTTTCGTGTTGAGGGCGGCAAAATTACCGAAGCCATCGGATATTTTGATCCGCGACCGATTCTGGGTTGACTGACGCAAAGGCGGTTCGCCCGTAAGCTTTTGAAAAAGGCTCAAAACTTTTGCGCACTTTCAACCTTTAAGAAATCGAAGTTTTGACGCCGCCGCGCGTCGTTGCCGGCAGGATGCCGACGCTCCGACTTTATGAATTCAGAACAAATTTTAGAACATTTTCGCCAAACCAATGCGCTGCTCGAAGGTCATTTTATACTTTCGAGCGGTTTGCACAGCTCCGTTTATCTGCAGTGTGCGCTCGCCTTGCAATATCCTTCGGACGCGGCAAAATTCGGCAGAGCGATCGCCGTGCATTTTGCCGACGCAAAGATCGAAACGGTCGCTTCGCCCGCGATCGGCGGACTCGTCATCGGTTACGCCGTCGCCGAAGCGCTCAATGTGCGTTTTATCTGGACGGAACGGCAAAATGGCGAAATGACGCTCAGGCGTGGTTTTTCGGTCAAAGAAAGCGAACGAATTCTAGTCGTCGAAGACGTCATCACGACCGGCGGTTCGACGCGTGAATGCATCGCGGCTTTGGAACTTAACGGCGCAAAAGTGACGAACGCGGCTTCGATTATCGACCGCAGCGGCGGCGCGGCAGACACGGGCGTGCCGCGCATCGCGCTCGTTAGTCTCGAAGTGCCGAGCTACGCGCCCGAAGATTGTCCGCTCTGCGCGCAGGGCGACGTTGCCTATAAACCTGGCAGCCGGCAAGTGTAAAAGCCGTTGATTCGCTTTAACTTTGCGTCTTTGCGGGAGAACGGTTTCCCGCAAAGACGCAAAGAAAACCAAAGAGAGATGGCGGAGAAAACCAAAGTAATCGAAGATTTTTGGCGCACATTTTGCGAAACTGTAAAACTCGATCCCGCAACGCCTTATCAGGTTTGGTTTTTCGGCAATAATTCGGAAATTGCACGCGCGCTTTCCGAACTTGTCATTTCAGGGAAAAAATGCGCGACGGCAAGTCTTGTCGAATTTAACAAAACGCACCCGGAAGTTGCGCCGATTGACGACGGTTACAGCGTTGTCACCGATTTTGAAGGCAATCCGCTCTTCATCGTTCAAATAACGGAAATCCGTCAAATTCCTTTCACGGAAGTTGACGCCGCGTTTGCCTTTGACGAAGGCGAAGGCGACCAAACGCTTGAAGATTGGCGCGGGCGGCATTGGCGATATTTTACCAAAGAAGCGGCAGAATTCGGTTTGGAATTTAACGAAAAATCGCTGATTTGCTGTGAAAGATTTAAATTATTGTTTTCAAGAATATAGTTAATTATGAAAAAATTGATTAGTCTTCATAAAATTTTATCGGCAATTTTTTTCGTATTCGGTTTATTTGTTTTGACGACGACGGCACAAAATATTGATGGATCGAATCGCGAAGTGAATGGTCGAGTTGTGACTTCAAAAAGCAATCCTGAAATCCGTTTGAAATTCGGTAAAAAATTTAAATTCGTAGGCAAACAGGAATTTGTTTTATACGACCGCGCAAGAGCCGAACAATATTTTTTCGTCGAAGTCGAAAACAAAAAAATAAAACGGCTTTTTATGCTGCAATTTGAAAGTTTTTTGCGCGGAATTGACGGGAAATACGATTACAATGAGCCGAACAGCCTCGAAATCGGCGGATTGAAATATTTTTCCAACACGGAAAATGTTCCGAATGTCAAAATGACGTTAAAAGCCGTTCCCGATTCGGACATTGCCAAAGCCGCTAAATTTTTGCAGGACAAAGGTTTGACTTTGATGAAATCGCTCAAATATCAAAGATTCGTGCGCGTTTTCGACGACGCGAAACGAAGCGAATTTATTATGCTTTACGTTGAAGATGCGGAAAATCAAGGTTCATCGGAGAAAAATAACGATTTGCAAAAACGTGCCTTGGCAAATTTTAAGGTTCTGAAATAGATTTCAAGTCAAAAAAAATGCCTTTTACTAAATTTCGTTTGCGCCGAACGATTATATTTGGCTTAGAAAACGATGAGAGATTTCGTAACAAACGACTTCAAAAACTTTTAGACAAATGAATTTCAAACTTCTCATTCAATACGACGGCACGGATTTTCACGGCTGGCAGGTGCAGGCGGGCGAGCGCACGGTGCAGGGCGAATTGCAGCGCGTTTTGTCTTTGCTCGAAGGCGGCGCGGATGTTTACGTTTGCGGTTCGGGGCGCACGGACGCGGGCGTTCACGCCGAAGGTCAGGTCGCGAATATCAAGATGAAACGCGCCTTCACGCCCGAAAAACTGCGTGCCGCGATCAATGGTAATCTGTGGCGCGATCTGCGGATTTTATCGGTCGAAAAAGCGCCGGACGATTTTCACGCGCGGTTTTCGGCACGCGGTAAAACGTATCTTTACCGCGTCGTCAATACGCCGGTGATCTCGCCTTTTTGGGCGCGTTACGCGCATCACGAAGGGCGTCCGCTCGACGTCAATCGAATGAACGACGCGGCGCGTTTATTCCTCGGCGAACACGATTGGACGGCGTTTTCGTCGGCGCAATCCGACAGCGAAAACAAGGTGCGGACCATTTCGGATTTCTTGGTTGAATCGCACTGGGACAATCGCGCGCAGGCTTTGATCATCGAATTTCGGATCACGGGCAACGGATTTTTGCGTTATATGGTGCGTTCGATCGCCGGAACTTTGCTCGAAGTCGGGCGCGGCGAAAAAGATTTTGATAAAATTCAAACAGCAATCGTCGGCGGCAACCGCTATCTTGCGGGCGCGACCGCACCGCCGCACGGCTTGACGCTTTTAAAGGTTTATTACGAATGAGAACATTAGGACTGATCGGCGGAATTAGTTGGGTTTCGACGATCGATTATTACCGCTATATCAATGAACTGGCGAACAAAAAACGCGGCGGTTTGAATTTCGCGCAAATTTTGCTTTATTCGGTCAGTTTCGATGATGTCAAAACCCTCGCCGATGCGGGCGATTGGCAAACCTTAGGCGAAATGTTTTCGCGCCTTGCCGAAACTCTTGAAAATGCCGGCGCCGGAGCGATTGTGATGTGTGCCAATACCGCGCATATTGTCGCGGACAAAGTTGCCGCAAATATCAACATTCCGTTGATTAGCATTGTCGATGCGACCGCTAAAGAAATTTTAAAGCGGAATCTCAAAAAGGTTATTCTGCTCGGGACAAAGTTCACGATGGAGAATGACTTTTACAAAGAAGGACTGGCAAAATACGGAATCGAAGCGATAATTCCGAACGATGCGGCGCGCGATTTTATCCACTGGTCGATTTTCGAAGAACTCGGCAAGAATGTTTTTACTGCCGAAACAAAACAAAAATATCTCGAAATTATTGAGAATATGAGCGAACAGGGCGCGGAAGGCGTGATTTTCGGCTGCACGGAAATTCCGTTGATATTGAAACCCGAAGATTGCCGGATTCCGAGTTTTGACACGACCTTGATTCACGCCCAAGCCGCCGTCGATTTTGCTTTAGCCGGTTGATTTATGCTGATCTATCATATTGTTCTGCCCGAAGTTTGGGAAAAATTCAAAGACGAATACGAATACGAAGCCGAAAGTTTGCGCTCCGAAGGTTTTATTCATTGCAGTTACCGCAACCAGCTCGACGAGGTTTTGCAGCGATATTACAAAAATGCGGGCAAAGTTCTGATTCTATCGATCAATCTACATTTTCTGACTGCCGAATTCGTTGCCGAACCTTCGACGAATCGGGAAATTTACCCGCATATTTACGGGAAGATCAATAAATCGGCAATCGTCAATGTCGAAGAAAAATATATTTAACCGAAGATAAACGCAGATCTTATTCTGATTTTATTCGTGTAAATCTGTGTGTATCTGTGGTTAAATAACTGTCTTAAATGCACGAAAATTTCGCTAAAGTCGTCAAACCGAAATCCGAAGAATCGGAGTTGCTTGCGCAGATCGATTTTGCGCGTCTGCCCAAACACGTTGCGATCATTATGGATGGCAACGGACGCTGGGCGCGGGCGCGCGGAAAGCCGCGCATTTTCGGGCATCGCGAAGGCGCCGAATCGGTGCGCGCGATTCTTGACACGTGCGCCCGTTTGCAGATCAAAGCAGTCACGCTTTATGCTTTTTCGACCGAAAACTGGAAGCGTCCCGAAACGGAAGTATCGGGTTTGATGCAGATGCTCAAGCTTTATTTGAAAAAGGAACTGAAAACCGTTCATAAAAACAACATCCGTTTTCAGGCGATCGGAAAGATCGAAGGTTTGAGCAAAGATCTGCAAAAACAACTTGCTTCGGCGATGGAATACACCGCCAAAAACACGGGCACAGTTTTGAGCGTCGCGCTCAATTACGGCGGACGCGCCGAAATTACCGAAGCCGCGAAAAAAGCCGCAAAGAATTTGCTTGAAGCGGGAAAATTGCTCGATGATTTGACCGAAGCCGACATTGAAGCAAATCTTTACACGGCAAATTTGCCAGAAGTCGATCTGATGATCCGCACGAGCGGCGAATTCCGCATCTCGAATTTTTTGCTGTGGCAGTTGGCTTACAGCGAAATTTACGTGACGCCCGTGCTTTTTCCCGATTTTCGCCGAGCCGAGATTTTTAAGGCGATCATTGATTTTCAAAAAAGAGAAAGACGATTTGGCGGAGTCGAAACCAAATAACAATTTTTATGAACAGCCGACTGCTGACCGCGATCATCGCGTTACCGATTTTAATTTTATCAATTATTCTGCCGTATCTTTTGCCAAACTATTCGGCGGCGAACTGGCTTTTTCTCGCGATTGCCGCGTTTGCGCTCGGCGCGGGACTTTTTGAATTTTTCACGCTCACGAAAAAACTCGAACTCAAAGCCGATGCCGGAATCGCATATTTGGGCGCAGCGGCGTTTTTCGTCGCCTTTCTTTTCGACGCGCCGAGCAAGGCGCCCGATCTGCTGCTTTTAACGGTCGCGCTCTTTTTGATCGTAGTCTTAATTACGCAAACATTTCGCTTTCAGGCGGATTTTACAAAAATGCTGACGGGCGTCGGCGTGACGGTTTTAGGTGTTTTGTATGTCGCTTTTCTTGGCGGATTTTTGATCTCGCTGCGCGTCGGGTTTGATAACACGCTGGTCCCGCATCTTTCGACCAAGCTGATCGGATTTTTCTTTCTCGTCGTGATGGGCGCCGATACGGGCGCGTATTATGTCGGCAAAAACCTCGGCAAACACAAACTCGTGCCGAAGATCTCGCCCGGCAAAACTTGGGAAGGCGTCGGCGGCGGATTAATTTTAAGCTCGGCTTTCGCGGCGCTCGCTTCGGCGACCTTTTTCCCCGAAATGCCCTATAAATTTTCGATTCCGCTCGCAATTGTGATGAGTATTGTCGGACTTTTCGGCGACTTGGCGGAAAGCGCGATGAAGCGCGGCTCAAAAACAAAGGACGCGGCAAATATTCTGCCCGGACACGGCGGACTGCTTGACAGACTCGACAGTTTGCTCTTTAACGCGCCGATTCTTTACTATTTTGCACGGTTTTATTTTTAGAAGCGATTTAAGAAATAGGACGCGGATGAACGCGGATCAGGCGGATTTTCGCTGATTTATTTTTTAGATCTATCCGCGTAAATCAGCTAAATCTGCGTTCGTCCGCGTCCTTTTTTCATTTTCTCATTTCAAACAACAACTCAAAAACTCTATCTTCCGATCTGCACGACATTTGACGGCGCTGAGAATCCGCCGCCGCGCAAAGTTCTCACGCGGTATGAATAGCTGCCGTATTTGATGTGCGCGCGATAGCTTGTTTGATTGGCGGCAGCTCTTAAAATCTCGACAAAATTTCCGCTCGTGCCGACGGCGCGTTCGATCACAAAACCGTCTTCGTCCGTGGTGTTGTCCTGCCAGGAAAGTCGGACGCTGTTTGCCGTGCGGGTGCCGGCAAGATTGGTCGGACTCGCAATTTGCGCCGCGCCGACGACGAACAGCGTGATGCTTTGCGGCGGCAGCGTCGCGCTGATCGCGTTGTTTGTGACGGAAACGTCCGTCAAACGATTGATCTGGTTGGCGGCAGTTAATTGCCAAACTTCCGCCGCGCCGCTACTCGCAAAATTGGCAAGATTGATCGTTGCCGAATTTGAAGTTATCAGTTTGTTGATGACCATCACGGTCAATGCGCCGTCGCTCGTGCGAACCGCCGCAAAAGACGAAACATCGTCCGGATTTGGAACAGTTGCCGCAACGCTCGTTTCGCCGAAACCTTTGTTTTGCCCGTCATAGTTGCGATACATTTTCATCGCTTTATAGGTTGGCGTCGAGGTGTCGGGCGTTGTCCAGCGCGTTGCGAGATCGACGTTTTCGCGTCCGAAGATGCCGAAAATATCGGCTTGTGCGGTCGCGCCGTTGATGTGATTTTCGGCGCCCCAATTATATTCCGTGATGCCGATCTTCGTGTTCGGATAAAATTGCGAAACCCAGCCTTTCATTCGCGGAATAAGTTTGACTTGCGTGTTGATCCAGCTTTCGTCGGTGTAATTTGCGTCCCACAGCGAACGCGTCGAACGGTTGCGTTTTTGCTGGATCGCGGTCGAAACGTCGTTGCCGCCTTCGCCGCCCTGCGGATAAATATGAAGCGTGAAAACGTCTAAAATTCTTCTGCCGTTCTGCGTTTCGTAATTTTTGAACTGCTGCAAAAGCCACGGCATATAATCGAGATTGCCGTGCGCGGCGCGGTCGGGATATGTCCAGTTATGCGTCGGCGCATACCATTGGTCGTAGCCCGAATAGAGATAACCGCCCCAGCCCCATTCTTCGGGACCGATAATTTGGGCGTTTTGGTCCTGATTTTTGATCATCGCGCCGTAATCGCGCATTTTGGCAAAAATATCGTCCATCGTCGCGCCAGTCGGGGCAACGTCGCGATGCGTCGAAAACCAGATCGAATGTTCGTTGTCGAGAATGTAATAGCGCAAACCGTTGTTTTGTGAATTTCCCCAACGATTGATCAAATGCTGAACATAACCTTGCTCAAAGGCGACCGAGTTCGGCACGTTCGCATCGGTCGGATCATTGCCGGTGACATTTTGCCCGTTTGTCCGAATGCCGTTGCCCGCGTCGGGAAAATACATCGCGTCGTTGCCGGTCTGCGCGCCGTATTTGGCGATCGAAAAACTCGCGAGCTTCGTCCGGTTCGGACCGACCTTGGCGATCCAATCGATGATCGGAATTGTCAGCGCGGCTTCGGCATTGCCTGCTTTGCTCGTTTGAATAAATGTGTCGCCAATCTCGCCCGCCGTGTTCGCAAACGGAATGCTTTCAAAATAAAAATCGTTGGCGCGGTTGTCGGCGTTTAATTGCCAATTATAGCGCGACGTATTATTTCCGCCTTCGCGGTTGAGCGGACAATTCAGATCGAGAAGCTGCGCCGTGGTCGCATAAGCCGTCCCGTAGATCAGCGGATTGATCGCGTGGCGATTTGTCGCCGCATCGATTTGGATCGTCACCGCCAAAGGCGTCGAAATTACCGAATTTTGTGCTTCGGTAGAAATGCTCAACAGCAAAATCAAGCTAATAAAAATCCGGAAAACAAAATTTCTCTTAGGCAATAAACATTTTTTCGGCATAATGGCAATTCCTTCTAAATTACTTTTTTGGGAAAACAGGGATAAAAACATTTTCATTATCGGAACAATCTGTTAAAAAAGCAAAAAATGGATCAACCGGAAGCGCAAAAAAGTCAATGAATAGTTTTACAATGTGCCGATTCTTTACTGTTTCACGAGATTTTACTTCGGAAACAAGAAATTCCGGACGCCAAACTGTGGAATCCGGAATTTCTCTCCCATCGCTCCTCAAATTTATTTAAATTTATCCGGCTGAAACCGAAATTTGTTTGACTTCGTGCGGCGCGGCTTTCGGCAGTTTTAATTGCAGAACTCCGTCCTTTAAATTTGCCTTGACCTTTTCCGCGTTGACCTCGGCGGGCAGCGTCAATCGGCGGAAGAAACGATTGCTCTGCCATTCGCTGTAAACCGTGTTTTCGCTTTCTTTTTTGCTTTCCGTTTCGGTTTGACCGCTGAGGATCAAAACATTATCTTTGACGCTGATTTCGATTTCTTCCGGTTTAAAGCCCGGAACCATCGCGCTGACATTGAATTGCTTGTCCGTTTCGGTAATTTCGACCGATACGGGACGCAAAATTTTGGCTTCCGCCTTGAACCAATCTTCAATTTCTCTTCCGAAATTGCCGCCGCGTTCGACAAAAAACTGATACGCTTTCTGCGCGGTTTCTTTGGTTAATTCGGCAAAGCGTTCGAACATTTTTTCCGCTTCGATGAAGATCGGAAACGCATTTTCCGTTGTTTCCGCATTCGTCTTAGTCAGTGCCGTTTCTTGATTTTTGGGAACTTCTTTTGAAACATTTTCTTCTTTATTCATTTTTTACCTCCTTCTGAAAAGAACTTTTAAATAAAATTAAAGCTCTCAGCTTCAACAAATATTTAGCGCAAATTTCGTGCCTGCCGGGTTTGTTTTTTAAACTGCTGTTTTGTTTGGTTTTAATGATTTTGTCCGGTAATTTCTGAATTGAAACAAGTTTCCCGTGCGCGATATTACGCTCGAAACTGCGGGTTTTTTCGCAACGCAGCCGGTAAAAATCATCAAAAACGGTGGCGAATTTGCTTTTTTACGCATCAATCTTGTATTATCTTCCACGGTTTTAAATTTTAGTCTTATGAACGCAGTTCGATTTAATAACGACGATAATTGATTGGCGCGAGCGCAAAAATTCTAGCGTTCCGCCTTTCGTTTGTCTTCAAAATCGAAAGGCGTTTTTTTATTTCAAGTAAAAAGTGAAAAAGTGAAAAAGTTGGACTACAAACAAACGTCGGTATTTTTTCACTTTGACCTTTTTTCATTTGTTCAGCTTACAAATTTATGTTAGACGTTTTAGGAAATTTGGAAAAAACTCATTCGTGCGGTGAACTGCGCGAACGACACGTCGGCGAGCACGTTGTTTTGATGGGCTGGGTCGCAAAAAAACGCGATTTCGGCGTTTTCACGTTTATCGATCTGCGCGACCGCGACGGCATCACGCAGATCGTCGTCTCGGAAGAAACCGTCGCGGAAGCGCACGCAAAGGCGAAACTCCTTCGCGGCGAATATGTCGTCGCCGTTCTTGGCGAAGTTTTTTCGCGCGCCGAAGGCACGCATAACGCCAAGCTCGCGACCGGCGACATCGAAGTTCACGTCAACGAAATTTTGATCTTGAACGACGCGAAAACATTGCCGTTCCAACTTGAAGTTGCCGGTTCGGAAAATCTCGCGTCGGAAGACACGCGGCTCAAATATCGCTATCTCGACCTGCGCCGTCCGCGGCTTTCGCACAATATCAGAATGCGTGCCAAAGCCGTCAGGGAAATCCGCAACTATATGGATAATCTCGATTTTACCGAGATTGAAACGCCGATCCTGCTGAAATCGACGCCCGAAGGCGCGCGCGATTTCGTCGTGCCGTCGCGCATTCATACCGGAAAATTTTTCGCGCTGCCGCAGTCGCCGCAGATCTTGAAGCAAATTTGTATGATCGCGGGGCTCGACAAATATTACCAGATCGCGCGTTGTTTCCGCGACGAAGATTTGCGCGCCGACCGTCAGCCGGAATTTACGCAGCTCGATGTGGAAATGAGTTTTGCTAATCAGGAAATGGTTTACCGCGTGATCGAAGGAATGTTTCAAAGCGTTTTGCGTCTAATCGATGTCGAATTGCCCGCGCAGTTTCCGCGAATGACTTACGCCGAGGCGCTGCGCCGTTATGGATCGGACAAACCCGATCTGCGTTTTGAAATGGAACTCGCGGATTTGAGCGAGAATTTCAAAGGAACGGATTTTGCGCCATTTGCCGCCGTTTTAGAAAACAAAGGCGCGATTAAAGCGATCGTCGCGAAAGGAAAGGCGGATTATTCGCGCAAGGTTTTAGACGAGCTTCAGGAATTCGTCAAACGCTACGGCGCGAGCGGTTTGGCGTGGATCAAACTCGGCGATGAAACGACTTCCTCGCTTTTGAAAGCACTGGGCGAAGCGAAAATTGCCGAGCTTGCGGCGGGCGCGAAAGCCGAAAAAGGCGATTTGGTTTTGATCGTCGCCGGCAAAAAATCGGTCGTTGCGGCTGCGCTCGGAGCCTTGCGCGTCGAAGTCGCGAAACGCGAAAATCTGATCGACCGCGCGGCTTATAAACCGCTGCTCGTCACCGAATTTCCGATGTTCGAATACAACGACGAAACCGGAAATTACGACGCCGCGCATCATCCTTTTACGTCGCCGATGGACGAAGATATGGAGATGTTCCGCACCGCGATCGAAGATAGTTCGCAGCACGATCTTTTGGGAAAAGTCCGCGCCAAAGCTTACGACGCGGTCATCAATGGCTACGAATGCGCGGGCGGTTCGATCCGGATTCATCAAAAAGAAATTCAGGCGCTGAACTTCAAAGCGCTCGGTTTATCGAAAGAGACGGCGCGTGCGCGGTTCGGGTTTTTTCTCGACGCGCTCGAATACGGGACGCCGCCGCACGGCGGTTTCGCCGCCGGAATCGAACGCACCTGTATGATCTTATGCGGGACGGAAAACATCCGCGACGTGATGGCTTTCCCGAAAACCGCGTCGGCGCAGGATCTGATGATGGATTCGCCGGGCGATGTGGACACATCACAGCTCAAGGAACTCGGCATCAAAATCGTTGAATAATTGTATCTGATTAGGTCTTTGATGATTGGTTTTTTTCAATGGAAAACCGATGATTTTCAATCAAGATTTCGGGAAAATACGCGGATTGGTGAGAAATTCATCGCTAATTTGCAATTTCTTACAAAAACCAAAAACCAAAGACCAAAGACCTAAACAATTACGAATAATTTTAAGAGGCAAGCTGAAATTTCAGCTTGCCTCTTCGCTTTCCAATCCGCAATCCGCAACCAAACTCACCCGGCAATTTAACTTTAATTTGGTAATTTTATTATTTATTATTTTTTGATTTTCTTTGTGCAAAAACTTGAATTGTGCCAAAATGTGGGGCAAAGATTATAATTAAAAGTAAGCTGGAAAATCTTTTCATAAATGTAAAAAGAATAGGCAAGCAACAATCAAAAGTTGTTTGAAACTTTTTGATTGTTGCTTGCGCCGATCAGAAAATTTGAACTTAACTAAAAAAGATGTCGTAAAATTTTAAAGTCATGGCAAAGAAAAAATTCGATACAAATCCGCTTGATCCCGATTTTCCAAAGAAAACGGCGTTTGAAACGCAGCCGCAGGAAACTCAAACTTTGCCGGAGAACAGCCCGGCGACGAAGTTGTTTGAAGAACCTGCGCAGACCGCCGAACAGACGACGCGCAAATTTAACGAAGCAGAATTCAACGGTTATCAATCGCCTTACAACGGTCAGAACGTGCCGGTGAATTACCAGCCGCCGAAGTTTTTCGCGCAAAATGATCGAACCCGCAAAGTCGCGAAGATCGGTTTGCCCGAAAATATTCTGACCGCGCTGCCGTATTTTCCGTTTTATATCGGTTTGATCGCTGGTGTGATCGAACTTTTTATCGTGCCCAAATCAGAAGCAAAAGTGCGTTTTCACGCGGCGCAGGGCGTTGCCGCGCATCTCGCGATCATCATCATCAGCGCGATTCTGCACAGTATCGGCGAGTTTTCCGGCGCCGAATTCGGGAACAGTATTTTCGGGCTGGTGACGACGATCATGCTCGTCATCTTTGCGATCAAAGCGTGGCA
>JBBQOA010000032.1:0-15154 GCA_038330465.1 Pyrinomonadales bacterium | reverse complement strand
CTAAATGGGATGAGATCGTCAAAAAACTCTCGCCTTTGCCCGCCAAAGACGGCGTTTATATGGCACACGAAAATTGTCCGCAGACCTTTACCGAACGCAATATCGATCATCCTTCGATGCTCGCGGCATACGGAATTTTGACGGGCGCAATGGTTGACCGCGAAACGATGCGCCGAACTCTGGAAAAAGTGATGAAGGAGTGGCATTGGGATGATACTTGGGGCTGGGATTATCCGATGACGGCGATGACGGCGGCGCGTCTTCAAGAAACCGCGACGGCGATCGACGCGCTTCTTCTCGAAACGCCGAAAAATCATTACGCCGTCAACGGACATAATTATCAGCGCCCGAATCTGCCGCTTTATTTACCCGGCAACGGCGGACTTTTATACGCCGTCGCGCTGATGGCGGCGGGTTGGAAAGATGCGCCGAAAGGAAATGCGCCCGGATTTCCGAAAGATTGGAAAGTGAAGGTCGAAGGCTTTAATTCCGCGATTTTTCAAAAGATCTAGGGTTTGTTTACTTTGCTTCTCAAGCGGGAGAGTTTTTTTTGAAATTGTATAACAAGGAAGAATGTTTCCCGCAAAGCCGCAAAGCCGCAAAGTAATTCGTGGTTTAGCAATTTAATGAAATTAATTGTTAATAAAAGAAAAGTGAAAAGTGCGAAGCGCAAGCCGCTTTTCACCTATTCCGAATTTTGACCAAACTGAGTAATTTCTGATGGAATTGATTTGTTCAAAGTAAAAATTTAAATTCAATTGTGAGGGTTTTATGAAAAAAATTTTATTTTCGATATTTTTAACGGCATTTTTGACGATTTCCGTTTTCGCACAAATGCCGACGCCGACGCCGCTCGACGCGAATGCCGAAAAGCAGCGCGCCGACCGACTTCAGGCACGTTTTAACGATTTCGCCAATTTTGCGCGTTACTCAGAAGCGAACGCGAAGCTCGCGCCGCCCGCGAAAGACGAATCGCGCGCCGTGTTTATGGGCGATTCGATCACCGACGGTTGGAAATTGAACGAATATTTTCCGGGTTTGCCGTATGTCAATCGCGGCATCAGCGGGCAGACGACGCCGCAGATGCTGCTTCGTTTTCGTCCCGACGTGATCAATTTGAAACCGAAGGTCGTCGTCATCTTAGCGGGCACGAACGATATTTCGTTCAATACCGGACCAACAACGCTTGAAGCGATCGAGGGGAATCTCGCTTCGATGGTCGAGCTCGCGCACGCGAGCGGCATCAATGTCGTACTTTCGTCCGTGCTGCCCGTCAGCGATTACAACACCAATAAAGCGGGCGAAAAAATTATCCGCACCATTCAGCGTCCGCCCGCACAGATTCTGGCGTTGAACGATTGGATCAAGAGATTCTGTCTGGCACGCAAACTCGTCTATCTCGATTATTTTACGGCGACGGTCGATGAAAAAGGTTTTTTGAAAGCCGAAATCGCCGACGACGGGCTGCATCCGAACGCGAAAGGCTATGAAATTATGAAAACTCTGGCGGAAAATGCGATCAAAACCGCGCTGAAAATGAAGCCGAAAAAGTAGTGCAAAGCCAAATCGTAAAACAGATTGTTAGAATGAAAATAATATCCCGGAATTTAATCATTCACTCATTTACGGCGGCTTTTTTGCTCGTTTTTGCGGCGTGTCAAACGGCGCCGCCGAAGCTCATTGAAAATAGCTCTGTACCGAAGGGCATGATTTTGCTCAAAGGCGGCAGTTTTCAGATGGGCGATGATGCGGGAATGCCCTTTGAAGCGCCTGCGCACACGGTCGAACTCGATTCGTTTCTGATCGACGAACACGAAGTTACGGTCGCGGAATTTACCGAATTCATCCGCCAGACAAATTATCGAACCGACGCCGAAAAATTCGGTTGGTCGGGCGTTTTCAGTTTCGATTCGGGCGCGTGGGAACGCGTTGACGGCGCCGATTGGCGCCGTCCCGAAGGCAAAGATTCGGCGGCAAAAGCGGACGAACCGGTCTGCCAGATCTCTTGGAACGACGCGCAGAATTACGCGAAATGGGCAGGCAAACGGCTGCCTTCGGAAGCCGAATTCGAGTTTGCCGCGCGCGGCGGTCTGGCAGGAAAAAAATACGCGTGGGGCGACGAGCTGAAACCGGACGGAAAACTGCTGGCGAATTGGTGGCAAGGCACATTTCCCGCTAAAAACACCGTTGAAGACGGATTTTTGAGCCGCGCGCCCGTCAAAAGTTTTCCGCCGAACGGTTACGGGCTTTACGATCTGACGGGCAACGTCTGGGAATGGACAAATGATTGGTTTGCGGATGATTATTACGCCCGGTCGCCCGGCAAGAATCCGAAAGGCGCGGCGAACGGAACGGAAAGAGCGATTCGCGGCGGTTCGTTTCTCTGCGCGGAAAACTTTTGTTCGAATTACCGCGTCGCCGGACGCAGTTATGTAACGCCCGATTCGGGCTTGAACAATCTTGGATTTCGCTGCGCACGTGACGTAAAACCATAAATATTCGTTTTTTTCGGTTTGTTCTTTTTAATTGTCAGAAAGTAAAATTATCAAAACAAAGAATTTAACCGCGGATAAACGCAGATTTCAGATATTTTTTTCTTCGCAAAATCCGCGAAATCCGCGTTTATCCGCGGCAAAAACAAAAATATGCAATATAGAAAATTCGGCAGAACCGGTTGGATGGTTTCGGACATCGGCTACGGAATGTGGGGAATGGGCGGCTGGAGCGGCTCGAATGACGACGAATCGCTCGCGTCGCTGCAGCGCGCCGTCGATCTTGGCTGTAACTTTTTCGATACGGCGTATGTTTACGGCGACGGGCGGAGCGAAAATCTGCTCGGGCAATTGGTGCGCGCCAACGCGGGCAAAAAGATCTACACGGCAACCAAGATCCCGCCAAAAAATATGCTTTATCCGACGCTGCCCGAATATTTGCTCGAGGATTGTTATCCGCCCGAACATATCGAGGATTTTCTGTATAAAAGCTTAAAAAACGCCGGACTCGAAAGCTTCGATCTGCTCCAAATTCACACCTGGAACGACGATTGGACGGAAAACGCGGGCTGGTCAAATATGCTCGATTCGCTGAAACGGCAAGGTTTGATCAATGCCTGCGGAATTTCGATCAATCGCTGGGAACCGTGGAACGGCGTGCAGGCGGTCAAAAGCGGTAAGATCGATTCAGTGCAGGTGATCTACAATATTTTCGACCAGAATCCGGAAGACCAGCTTTTCCTCGCCTGCGCCGAAATGGACGTCGCGGTCATTGCGCGTGTGCCGTTCGACGAAGGCACGCTGACCGGAACTTTGACGAAGGAAACGACCTTTCCCGAAGGCGACTGGCGGAAAGGCTATTTCACGCCCGAAAATCTGATCCCGAGCGTCGAACGCGCCGACGCGCTCAAGCCGCTCGTGCCCGAAAATTCATCAATGGCAGAAATGGCGTTGCGGTTTATCTTGAGCAATGAAACGGTTTCGACGATCATTCCGGGAATGCGCAAACTAAAAAATGTCGAAGCAAACGTCGCGGCAAGCGACAAGGGAAAACTTTCGGACGAGCTGCTGACAGAACTCAAAAACCACAATTGGATTCGCAAACCGGCGCCGTGGTCGGATTAAAATCCGGAAAATTACTTGAATGATCATAAATCGGAATCGATAAAAATTGACTTTTCAGTAAAGATTGAGATAACTTAAAGCTTTTAATATTTCATACTTGATAAATCGGCATTATAAAAATCAGGAGGTGTTTTTTTGTGAAAATGTTACGTCCTATTTCTCCTTTTGTGCTAGTTTTTATCTTTTCTGCGGCGGTTTATGCAGGAACTTTCCGCTGTTTGACGGCTGATTCCGACAACATCACGCCGACGATCATCAAAACTCCGACCGACGGCGGAATCCGTGAAGAAGTCGCCGAAAAATACCGCGAAAAATTCGCAAAATGGAAAGAAGAATTGCTTTCCACCGAATTCGGTCGCCGGCAATGGGAAGCTTACGCCGACAATAAAGGTTTTATTTTAACGATCACGATCGCCGATAACCGCGGACAAGGCGCGGGAACCGGCAAGTATTTGTGGGATGAATCGGGAAAATTTGTCGGCGCGACGATCACGCTCGGCAACAAAATCGACAAAGGATTTCCTGACCCGATCTATTATCCGGTGATGAATTCGCTCTCGGTCAACGAAGACCGATATACGATCAGCGGCACGCTTTTGGCGGCAACAAAACTCATTCACGAAATCGGACACGTCAATCAAACTGCCGGCGCCAACCGCGAGACGATGCAGCTTCAAAGCAAACTGATGCCGCAATATATTTCGATCTTTTTGAAAAACGGTCGTAACACCCTCGATAAAAATTTGGTCGATTTAGCCGATAAAATGGGCGGAACGCCGGTCGAAATTTGGGAAAGCCGTGAATATTGGAGTGAAGTAAACGCAATGTCGTATCTCAAGGAAAGAATCGGCAAAGAATCTTATTACTGCCCTGTTTTCAACAAAATCCGATACAACGTCGAACAATACGCGAAAAACTACGAAGAGCGTTTTGACGAGGTCACGACCTTGCCCGACGCTTCGTGTAGAAAATAAGAAACATGGAAAAAATAAATTATTACAGTTAAGAAGCGGTCTGTGACCGCATTGTCCGGCGGTCGCAGACACGCCTCTAAACGATCGTTACAAGTTATTTTTAACACGTTCCTAAGAAAAATCTCGTTTTGGTATGTCAACTTCGATCATTTAAACATCTGCTCAAAAATTTTGTAACTTTTGCCTTTCTTTGTCTTGAGCGTCAGAGATTTTCCGCCGTAACTCAAATGGTAATCAGCGCCGAGTTTTGAACGCAAAACCGCCTCCGTGAGCTTGCCGTTTTTCCACCGAATATCAACTTCAATTCCACCGCGTGCGCGCAAGCCTTGAACCGTTCCGTTCGTCCACGCGTCGGGAAGCGCGGGCAAAAGTCTAACGACGTCATTATGACTTTGCAAAATCATTTCGGCGATCCCGGCAGCCGCGCCGAAATTTCCGTCGATTTGAAACGGCGGATGTGCGTCAAAAAGATTTTCATAACTGCCGCCGCTAAATTGGACGCTTTCCGTCTGGGGTTTCGCACCGACCGGCGAAAGCAGAATTGACAATAATTTGCTGGCGCGATTACCGTCGCCGAGTCGCGCCCAAAAATTTATTTTATGCGCGAGCGACCAACCGGTCGAAATATCGCCGCGTTTTTCCAAGGTTTTACGCGCCGCTTCGGCTAAGGCGGGCGTCGTTTCGGGCGTGATCTCGTCGCCCGGATAAAGCGCCCAGAGCTGCGAAACATGGCGATGCGTCGGTTCTGGTTCGTCGTATTCTTCGAGCCATTCCATGACGCGCCCGTCAGAGCCGACACGCGTCGGCGCAAGACGCGCGCGTTTTTCGGTCAAAACTTTGCGGAAATCTTCGTCGGTTTTTAAGATTTTTGAGGCTTCGATGACCGCGCCGAAAAGGTATCGAATGATCTGTTCGTCAACCGTCGGTCCCATCGCGATGTGCAAAGTTTTGTCACTTCCTTTGATTCTAAACCCGTTTTCGGGCGAATTCGACGGCGCCGTCACGAGCCATTTATTTTTCGGCTCTTCGATCAGCATATCGGTGTAAAATTCGGCGGAACCTTTCATGATCGGATACGCCCAAGCGAGAAATTTCTCGTCCTTCGTGTACAGATAATGTTCCCAGAGATGCTCGCAAAGCCACGCCGAACCACTGTTGGTCGCGCCCCAATTCGCGCCTTCGCCCGGCGATGTAAAGCCCCACGGATTTGCCAAAACGTGCGTCACCCAGCCGCCTGAGTTGTAATATTTGCGCGCCGTCACCGCGCCCGGCTTTTGCAAAGATTCGATCAATTTGAACAGCGGTTCGTGGAGTTCCGAAAGATTCGTGTTTTCCGCGAGCCAATAATTCATCTGGACATTGATATTCAAATGCCAGTCGCCGTTCCACGGCGTTTGGACGTCGTCCGCCCAAATTCCCTGCAAATTCGCCGGCAGTCCGCCGGGATGCGACGAAGAAATCAGCAAATAACGTCCGAATTGAAAATAAAGCGCGGCAAAATTTGCGTCGCGCGCGCCGTCGCCGTAATTTTTCAAACGCTCGGGCGTCGTTAATTTCAACAATTCGGGATTTGTCGCGCCAAAATTCAAACTTACGCGATTAAAATAGTTTTGAAAGTCTTTGATGTGCGATGTTCGCAGATTTGTATAATTTGTTGCGGCGGCTTTGGTCAGATCATTTTGCGAAGCGCCGAGCGGATCCGCCGTTTTGCGTCCCGCAAACCCTTGATAATCGGTCGCGGCGGTGACAAAAAGAATCGCTTCGTCGGCATTCTTGACGCTGACCGATTTTTCAACTGCTGAAACCTCGCCGCCATTGTTGACGACGCGCAGACGCGCCGCGTATTTCATTCCGCTGCCGTCGGTGCCGTTGTTCAACTGCCCGCTCATCAGTAAACCGTTTTTGCCGTCGGCAATCGTCGTAAACCTTTCGGGACGGTCGAGCGTCGCCGCGAAATTGATCGATCCCGGTTTGTCGGCAGTCAGGCGCACGATGATTGCCTGATCCGGCGCGGAAACAAAAGTTTCGCGCACGAAATTGACACCGTTCTGCGTGTAAGAGACTTTTGCGATGGCGTTGCCGAGATTTAATTCACGGCGATAATTGCTTGCGCCCGTTTCGCCGTTCGCAAATTTTATGTGCAGATTTCCTAAAACCTGATATGAACCGTAAGGCGCGTCCTTGCCCTTGCCGCGCGCCGATCCGACGCCTTTTGCGGTGAAATGTTGATAAACCAGCGCTTCGGCTTCCGCGTTTTTGCCTTCGAGCAGCAGCCGGCGAATTTCCGGCAGATATTGTGCCGCGTCGGGCTTGTCGGCGTCCTGCGGTGCGCCGGACCACAAAGTTCCTTCGTTCAAAATGATTCGTTCTTCGCCGATGCCGCCGAAAACCATCGCGCCCAAACGCCCGTTCCCGAGCGGCAGCGATTGCGTAAAAACCTTGGCGGGAGAGTCAAACCAAATCAGTAAATCAGAAGAAATTTCAGCGGAAAAGATTTTTGAAACACATAAAACCGTAACAAATATGACAAATAAAACTTTTCGGTGAGATTTCGTGTATTTCATAAAATTTTATCGAAGCAAAGCCGTTGCCGCCCAGGAAGCTGCCGCCTGTCCGTGCAGATCGCCGGTTTTGCGTTGCCGGTCGAGATAATATTGCACCGAAAAACCTTTGTTCGTGCCTTCGCAAACGTCCGTCACATCGGCATTTTCGTCGATATGTTTGACCAGCCCGAGCCACGCTTTACGCGCCGCCGGTCCGTAAGTTTTTTTCTCGAGCCAGCCTTCTTTGACGCCCGTGACCATCGCGAAGGTGAACATTCCCGTGCCGGAAGTTTCGACCCACGATTCGGGTTTATCAAGCAATTGCCGCCACAAACCGTCTTCCGCCTGATATTTCAAAAGCGATTCCATCATCGTTTTGTAGCCTTTCAGAATGCGCGCGCGCTGCGGATGATTTTTCGGCAGCGAACGCAGAATTTCCGCCATTCCGGCAGCTTGCCAACCATTGCCGCGTCCCCAGTAAAACTCAGCGTCGGGCGCGTGAAAAAATAATCCGTTCGGCTGCTGAAGTTTATCGAGATAAGCGGTCATCGTTTTGGCGGCGCGGTCGAGATATTTTTTATCACCGGTCGCGCGAAACGCCTGCACTTCGACCGCCGTGATCATATACATATCGTCGATCCAGTAACGCGCTTCGGCGGTGATCCCGTCGGCGGTCGTCTTTTCCCATTGTTTGTCGGCAAACGATTGTCCCAAAGTCAGATATTTGCGGTCTTTCGTCTGCCTGAAAAGTTCGAGCGGGACGACGCCGAAAACGCGGTAATCGACGTGCGCTTGCTGCGAAATATTTTTCTCGCTGTCGGCGGTCAAAAAGCGGTCAAACTTTTTCGTGAGCCGTGATTGAAGGTCTTTGTCATTTGTTTCTTCGGCAATCGTCAGCGCGCCGTACCAGGTGCAAATTTCGGGATAAATCACGAATTGCCGTTTGCCGCTTTGAAATTCAAAATCGCGTTTGAGAAAGTTTTCGGCGAGTCGCTTGCCGATTTCCTTCGGCGAAGTTCCCGGCGACCAATTCCCGAAATATTTCGATTGCGCGCCGGAAGGCGTTCCGCTAATCAGCAGCATTGCGACCAAGACAAAAGACAAAGATATTTTTTTCATCGTAGTTAATTCCTTTTTTAGTTTTTATGGATGAGAAGAAAGGCTCGCGCCTTTTTGCAAAGCGAACCACAGAAAAGCGGTTAACCATCGGAAACTACGATTCTAACAAAAACTTATTTTCAATGCAAAATAATTTGTGAAGTTAAAAAAAGCTTTCAAAAAAACTTCCCTTCAAATTTTCGGCGACCCGTTGTTAAAAAAATAAAAAAGACGGTAAACTCCTAAAAATTTACCGTCTTTTTTGTTTCAAGTTTATCAAGAAACTACATCGCCATATTATTTTCGCGCAGATTCTCAAGCCGTTCGCTGACATCGCGGTAATCAACATTAACCGCGTAAATCTGTTCAAAATATTCCAAGGCTTTCGGAGATTCGCCGCCCATTTCATAGGAAATTGCCATTTCATAAAGCAATGCTTGTTTCTCTTCGTCGTTTAAATTCGGCGTTTCGAGCGCGCGGCGATACCAAAGCAATGCAAGATTCGGCATTCCCTGCTCCATAAAGCAGAGTCCGAGAAGATTACAGCATTGAAAAAAACGGCGGGTACCATCATCTGCCCGCACCATATTGACCGCGTCTTGAAATTCTCTGATGGATTCTTCCATCAAACCCATTTCTTTGTAAGCGGTCGCCAATTGATAATGAGTTTCGTAATCGCCTTCCTCGACCGGTTCGCTTTCTTCAAGACCGAGTTCACTTCGAAAATCGTCCATAAAATCAAATCCCGCCGGACTTTGATTTTCCGCAACTCTCACTTCTTCAACGCTTTCATTACTAATTGCCGCTTTCAGAACTGCCGCTTCGGGAATCGACGTTTCGGGAATTGCTGCCGGCGCGACAATATTTTCGGCAGATTCCTGCGGAAAATCGCTCATTTGTCCGCGTAATACGGCAAATTCTGGACGCTTTCCAAATTCGGCTTCAAGTCCCGCCAGCGATTTATCGGCTAATTCCGTGTAGCCTTGCGTGATATAAAATTCAATGCTTTCAAGTTCTTGTCTGAGCCTTAATTCGTCGGACGGTTTTAAGTCGCCGGGATTTGAATTCGGCTGTCCAAAATCCGTTTCAAAATTTCCGCTGACCGCCGAAAAATCGGCTTTGCCATTTGAAAAACCATTTCCATTGACCGCGGTTCCTTCGTAAACAAAGGCTTCTTTCGATTCGCCAACGGCGATTTCGCTCGTGTATTCACTGTAATTGTCAAAAACCTGCTTTTGATCGCTGGTATCTTCGTTATCGACGATATTGTAGCTCTCAAAGGTCGGAATTTCCGTTTGAGATGTTTGAATATTCGTGTAGAGATCTTTGCCGGCTTCGTCAATGCCGTACTGATTGTTGATTTCGTGCAATCGTTGCGCGTAACTGACCTCGTGCGGAAGAATCATTATCAGTTGCGAAAGCGCATAACATTCATCGTCAACCGATTCTTTCAGACGGGAAATTTCGGCAAGTCTTTCCAAAGCCTGTTTCAGTTCGGATTCGTCACGCTGCCAACCGTAATAACGCACCAAAAGCCGCAATGCGTCAATTTGTTCGGGATTTCGCGCCAGAATTTCATTCGTCCATTTCAAAAACTCTTCCGGTTTTCCGCCGACGAGCAAATGTTCCGAGGACATCGAAAGAATCCGGACGGCTGAATTCAGATCTTCGTTTTTGATATAAACTTCGACAAGTTGTAAAAACTTCGGATAATTTGCCGGTTCTTGCTCAACGAGGCGAATAACCGCTTTTTCGGCTTCTTCAGCGTTGTTGACATCAAGATAACAATCGACTAAAAGATATAAGATTTCGCGGTTATAGGGTTGTTTTTCGAGAATACCTTCGAGTGTTTTCGCCGCTTCATCGGCGTATCCGAGCTTGACTTGTGTATTGACAAAACCATTGAGCGCGGTCAGATCGTACTGACGAATTTCTAACGCTCGTGAGAATGCCGTTAACGCCGATTCAAGCTGGTTCTGATTTGATAATCTGATTCCGGCTTCGGTAAAAGCCTTTGCCGCTTCTTCCTTATTGCCGTCCTGCCAACAAGATTCGGCAATTTTTAAATAAACTTCGGTATTACTCGGGTCAAGTTCGGCAATTTGTTTCCAAATTTCCAGGGCTTCCGCTTTTTGCCCTTTCCGTTGATACTGCTCGGCGAGCGCCACATAATGCGAACGCGCTTCGGCATACGAACCTTTTAACTGGTAAAGTTTCGCCAATTTTGCCGAAACTTCCAATGAATTTGGCTGAAGACGCGAAATTTTGTTGAAAATGGCGATCGCTTTTTGAGCAAATCCTTGTTTGCTGTAATGTTCGGCGACTTTTGTATAACAGATGACCGCATCATCTGCCTCGCCGCTTTTTACATACAAATCGCCCATAATATTGAGCGTGCTGTAATCTTTCGGGTCGTTTTCGACGATTCTTTTGTATTCGCTGATCGCCGCACGAATTTTGCCCTGCGACAAAAATCGCTCGGCAGTTCGCATAGCTTTTACTTTATCGAAGCTCATTGTGAATTTGAATGATGCAAGAACCTAAATTATGACTTGAATTTGCGAGCCAACGCTTGTTAGATGGGACAAAAATGGCAGATGAAAAGTTTGTTCCATCTACATAACCTAAGCTATCACGCTTTTACAAAATGTGTCAACATATTTTAACAATTTTTGTTATGTTTTGCGTTTTGTCCATTAAAAACTTTCGGCTTTGGCTTTTTGACCTTTGATTCATTAGAATTTAACTTAAATACTTTTTGGTAAATTGTTCTTAATTTTATGCATGCATTAATTTTAGCCGGAGGCAAAGGAACGCGGCTGCGTCCTTTGACGGTTTACACGCCGAAACCGATCGTGCCATTTTTAAATCGTCCGTTTATGCTTTATCAAATTGAAATTCTGCAACGCGCCGGAATCGAGAACATCACACTTTCGTTGAGCTATCAGCCCGATAAGATCGAACAAATTTTGGGCGACGGTTCGGATTACGGCGTCAATCTTCGTTTCATTACCGAACCGAGCCCGCTCGGAACGGGCGGCGCCTATAAATTCGCGGCAAGCGATATCAATGAAACGACGATCGTGCTGAACGGCGATATTCTGACCGATCTCGAACTTTCGAAGGTCATCGAATTTCATCAAACAAAAAAAGCGGTTGCGACAATCGTGCTCGCGCCGGTCGAAAATCCGT
The DNA here is from genome assembly GCA_038330465.1 of Pyrinomonadales bacterium. Classification (GTDB taxonomy): domain Bacteria; phylum Acidobacteriota; class Blastocatellia; order Pyrinomonadales; family Pyrinomonadaceae; genus JAFDVJ01. Next base: position 3,730 of record JBBQOA010000032.1, on the reverse strand, counting down.
CGGCTTACGGTTTGGTCGAAACCGATCCGAACGGGAAAGTTCTGCGTTTTCGCGAAAAGCCGAAAGCCGAGGAACTTGCCGAATTAACGGTCAATACAATCAACGCCGGAATTTACATTCTTGAGCCGGAGGTTTTGAACCTCATTCCCGAAGGCGAAAATCATTCATTCGAATACAATGTCTTTCCCAATTTACTGGAGAATCAAAAATCCTTTTACGCTTTCATTTTAAGCGAAAATTACTGGCGCGACATCGGCAATCCCGAAAGTTATCTGCAGGGACATCTCGATTTTCTGAACGGTAAGATCAAAGGTTTTCAGCTTGCCAGCCCGGGCAAATCGGACATTTCGCACACCGCGTTTGTCGATCAACATTCGGTAATCGACGAAGATTGCGTGATCAAACCGAACGCCAAAATTTTTAATTCCGTGATCGGCAAAGGCGTCCTTGTCGAAGAAAAATCAATTATCGAGAATTCCGTCATCTGGTCGCACACGCGCATTGCGAGCGGCGCCGAAATTAAAAATGCGATCATCGGGCGAAGCTGTCACATTGGCAAAAACGCGACCGTTTCGGACGGCGCGGTCTTGGGCGATAAAACTTCGCTGACCGATTACACGAAAGTCTGACGATTGCAGATTTTAAATTGCGGATAAAGCTCACGCTTCAAGAAGCGCGAGCTTTATCCGAGGTATTTTTGTTTAATGAATCGCTTCAAAATGGTAATTGATAGATTCAAAAATAAAACCAATCCGCAATCCAAAATCCAAAATCCAAAATTGAAATATGCCTGAATTACCTGAAGTCGAACTCGTCACCAGATCATTGGATGTTCTGGTCAAAGGTCGTCGCATCATCGTTGCCGAACTTTTGCGCGAACGGCTTGCGCCGGCGAATCCGCCGGCGGAATTTGCCGCCAGATTAAAAGATTCAAAAATAAATTTTGTTCATCGGCGCGGCAAACATATCTTGTTCGATCTTGATAACGCAGAAACACTGATCGCGCATTTGCGAATGTCGGGGCGTTTTATGCTTTTGCCGGTCGAACGCGAATTGCCGAAATATTCGCACGCCGTTTTTTATTTTGAAGACGAAATGCGCCTCGTTTTTCAGGATCAGCGCCATTTCGGTTTTATGCGGATCGTCAAAACTGCCGAACTCTTTGAATCAAAAGAATTGAAAAAACTCGCGCCCGAACCATTTTCCGACGATTTCAACGCGGCTTATTTTCGCCGCGTTTTAAAAACTTCCAAAAAAAACATCAAGGAATTCCTGCTTGACCAAACAAAGGTTTTGGGTTTGGGAAATATTTACGCGTCGGAAGCATTATTTTTAGCGAAAGTTAATCCGCAGATTGCGGCGGATAAAGTTTCGGCGCGCAAGGCGAATAGTTTGTTCGAGAAGATCCGCGACGTGCTCGCCGAATCGATCGCGCACGGTTCGACCTTGAATGTGAATCCGGAAAACATCGACGGCAGCTATTACGGCGGCGGGTTTGAGAATCACTGGCGCGTTTACGACCGCGAAAACGAACCCTGTCCGAATTGTGAAACACCGATCAAACGCATTGTGCAAGGCGGACGCTCGACCTATTTTTGTCCGCGCTGTCAGAAAAAATAGTTTAATGTTCGTATTGAATTTGATATAAAAATTGTCCGGAGGAAAAAAATTTTATGAAACGCTTTTCGATGTTGATCTTTTCAATTGTTTGTCTGATGTCTTTGGCGAATAGCGCTTTGGCTTGCGCGTGCTGCGCCGAACCCGGCACATATTCGATCTGGACGGGAAAACCGTCGGAATATATTTTGGGCGTGGTCGGCGAAATGGAATTTGACAAAAAAACCGATCTTTATATGACCGAAGCCGGGTTTGAGATGATCAAAGGTTTGAACGATGTCAAAAAAGAAATGGAAAGCGATGCGTGGGATTATCAAACATCGGCGCTCGGTTTAGTCAATGAATTTACAAACAATCAATGGAAATTCACGATCACAACGCCGGGTGGCAAAACCGGCACGCTCGTTCTGCCGCTGCCGCTGCAAATGGTTAAATATAAAGTAGATATTCACGATACGAAAGATCAGGGCTTAGGCGTTAGCTTATTCAAAGAGTTTCGTTTTAAGGGCAATGTCCAAAACGGTTCGGGCATTTTTCGTTTGGGAATTGTCAAACCGACGACCTATTTTCTCGTTTTTCAGGGACGCGGAAACGGTTGTGACAATGCTTCGGACTTTAGGCATTGGCATCTCGAAATCGACGGCAAAAAAGCCAAATACGAATTCAACGGCAAATTAAGTTCGGGTATTTCGGAAGAAACCAAAACTGAAACCGAACAGAAATAAATGATCAATAAGTGAATCAAGCGAAGTGATTTGATCAGATGCGGAGAAACACCGATTCATTTGGAAATTTATCAGCGAAAATCCGCCAAATCCGCGTGTATCCGCGTCCTATTTCCCGTTTCTGTCGCTTCCTTGATCAAGATTTAATGCAATTCTTGGTTTGAAAGTGAATTCGTAAGATTTAATCTTTACGGGGAATGCGAGGCGGACAGCGAGTTATCGGCTTGACAGTTTCCCTTCAAAAATCGCAGAATCTAATTTAACTTTCGTGGTGAGTTAATGCGACTTGCGACCACGTTAAATAAGCCGCTAAACAGCTATCAGGACAAATATTTTGAAGAGTCTCGCTGTTTGGCGAGATTTTTCGTTTTGTCAGTTGTTTTGAGTCCCGCCTTCAGTCGTTATTCGTTGATTATTCGAATTGCCGCCTGAAAATTGGGCTCTAAAACTTTAATTTATGAAAAACTTTCGAGAACTTTTAGAATCCGACGGCATCTTCATTTTTGACGGCGCGATGGGAACGCGTCTTTATGAAAAAGGCATCTATATCAATCGTTCTTACGACGAGCTGAATCTGACCAACAAAGACCTCGTCCGCGAAGTGCACGATGAATACGTGAAAGCGGGCGCCGAAATTCTTCAAACCAACACATTCAGCGCAAATTACAACAAGCTTCAGCAATTTGGTCTGGATTCGCAGCTCCGCGACATTAATCTTTCCGCCGTCAAGATCGCCCGCGAAGCAGCCGGCGAAAAGGCATTTGTCGCCGGCACGATCGGACCTTTGGGAATGCGGATCGAGCCATACGGTCCGACCTCGTTCGACGAAGCCAAAGAAATGTTCAAACAGCAAGCCGCCATTTTGATCGAAGGCAGCGTGGACCTCTTCGTTTTGGAAACTTTCTCGGACTTATCGGAAATCCAGCAAGCGATCCGCGCCGTCAAAGAACTCTGCGATCTGCCGATCATCGCGCAGATGGCGATCCAAATGGACGGCAACACGGTTTTCGGCGCGACGCCCGAAATTTTCACGAAGCGGCTCGACGAATGGGGCGCCGATGTGATCGGACTTAATTGCAGCGTCGGACCCGCGCTTTTTCTGACCGCGCTTGAGAAAATGCACGAAGTTACAAGAAAAAAACTCTCCGCGCAGCCCAACGCCGGACTGCCGCGCGATGTGCAGGGGCGGCAAATGTATATGTGTTCGCCGGAATATATGGCGGAATTTTCGCGCCGATTTATTCAGGTCGGGGCGAGTTTTATCGGCGGTTGCTGCGGCACGACGCCCGCGCATATCAAGCTGCTGGCAGACGCGATCCGTTCGGTGTCGCCGCGCCAGACCGCGCAGGTTTTCGTCAAACAACCGGTCACGGTCGCCGAATTAAAAC
>JBBQOA010000031.1:0-15160 GCA_038330465.1 Pyrinomonadales bacterium | reverse complement strand
TTCACTGGAAAGCGCCGATTCGCCCAAGCCAGTCAAGGATGAGAAATACGGCGGTTCGCACGAAACGAAAATTTTTGTTGCGAACGATAAAAAAGTATTGACATATCAGCGGAAATTTTCATTTGGAAAGGCTGATTCGCTGCTGATTTCTGAGACTAATTATCAATTGGTCAAAAGAATTTTCGAATCGTTTCACGCCGCCGATTCGCACACTTTAATTCTGCGGGAAGATTCGTCGAAAACTAATTAGATTTTACTAAGCCTCAAATTGTCGAAGGTTTATAATAAAGAAGTAAATTATTGAGAACTTAAAAGGACAAAAAAATATGACAAAAAAAAATCGCCGATCGCAAATAATTCTGTTAGCTGTTTGTTTTATCTTCAGTTTTGCGGGTCACGCCAGGGGCGATGATTCGCCGCCTTCCTGGATGAAACAAGCCGCTTCGAGCGCCCTGCCGGGATATGATCGGGAAGTGTCGGCGGTTGTTTTGCATAATGAAGAACAGGTTACTCTGGGCGGTGACGGCGTGCTGGTCACGACGGAACATTACGCCGTCCGGATTTTGTCGCGCGAAGGCAGAAAACACGCGATCGCAACCGCGCTTTATCTGGTCAGTTCGGGAAAGATCCGCGAAATCGAAGGCTGGCTGATCCGTCCTGACGGCACGACTAAAAATTACGACAAGAAAACCATTTTAGATATAATCTCAGACCCCGATGACGTTTATAACGAATATCGTTTGAAAGTTATCGACGCCTCAAACGATGTCGATGCGGGATCGGTTTTCGGTTATACGGTCGTCTCGGAAGACCGTCCGCTTTATTTTCAGAAAAAATGGTTTTCACAAGACAATTTACCGACGCTGCTTTCGCGTTATACGCTGAATTTGCCGTCAGGCTGGAAGGCTTCCGGCGTGACGTTCAATCATTCGCAAATCACACCGCAGGTGAGCGGAACGAGCTACACGTGGGAGCTCAGAAATTTGCCGTATATCAAACGCGAACCGCTGAGTCCTTCGGTGCCGAATCTGGTGGCTTGGGTGGCGATCAATTATTCGCCCGACAATAATTCACAGGCAAACGGCAAAGCCTTTGCGAACTGGACGGATGTTTCGCGCTGGGCAAGCAATTTGTATGATTCGCAGGTCATCGTTGATGACGCGGTTGCCGCGAAAGCGCAGGAATTAACGGTAAATGCGAAAACCGAACTCGAAAAAATTCGCGCGATCGCGGGCTTTGTTCAGAATTTGCAATATATCTCGATCGATATTGGTGTCGGAGACGGCAACGGGTATCGTCCGCGGGCTTCAAATCTGGTTTTAAGCCGCGGCTACGGCGATTGTAAAGATAAAGCAAATCTGATGCGGGCATTGCTTAAAGCTTTGAAGATCGAAGCCTATCCGATCGCGATTTTCTCGGGCGATCCGACCTTTGTTCGGGAAGAATGGTTTTCGCCCGGACAATTCAATCATTGCATCATTGCCGTCAAGATCAGCGACGGCACGGAAGCCCCGATGGTTATCAAACACGCGGCGCTCGGACGGCTTTTGATCTTTGATGCGACCGATCCCGATACTTCGCTCGGCGATTTGCCCGAATATTTGCAGGGAAGTTTTGCGCTGATCATCGCGGGCGAACAGGGCGGACTTTCAAAAATGCCCGTCACGACGCCGGAGAGCAATCTTTTGGAAAGAAAGATCGAAGTCAATTTGACGGCAGACGGCGAGGTCAAAGGAACAATTCGTGAAATGGCAAACGGTCAGACTTCATCGGCTTTTCGCCAAGAATTACGAGTTCTTTCCGCGCCCGATTACAAAAAAGCGCTTGAAGGCTGGCTGACCCGCGGGGCGACCGGAGCCCGTTTGTTAAACTTTACGTCAACGGATAAAAAGGCTGATTCAAGTTTTGGATTGGACGTTGAATTTATTGCTTCGCGTTATGCGCAACTGATGCAAAATCGTCTGCTCGTCTTCAAACCGGTGATCGTCGGCAGAAGAAACGCCCTCTCGTTGACCGAAACCAGCCGCAATACGCCCGTTATGATTGATTCGCAAGCCATGAAAGAAACTGCCGTTTTCGCTTTGCCGACCGGATTTGTCGTGGACGAAATGCCGGACGCCGTCAATCTCGAAACGTCTTTTGGAAAATACACGACGAGTTATGAGGTCAAGGACGGAAAACTGATCTTTACCCGTTCGCTAACGATGAACCGGACAACCGTGCCGGTTGATAAATACAATTCAGTGCGCGATTTTTACGCCAAAATGCGCGATGCCGAACAATCGCCCGTCGTGCTTTTGCGGAAATAGTCTCGGCACGGTTTCAAAGATTCGGGTTGCAAGTTTTTTAATTCGACTGGGAACCCGAATCAACTTTTTTGAAAAAGTTTCAGCAAAGCCTTTTCTTCGGGCTCGTATTCCTCGCTCAAACGTTTGATCTTTCGGTGTTTTCTGCTCGTAAACTCTTCTAAAGTTATACCTTTTTCATAAGACTTGAGAACGGTCGGATGGATATAAGAAACCCGGCAGACGGTCGGCGTATTGCCGAGATGAGCGGCAACTTTTTTGACCGTTTTGACGATGTTTTTCTTGAGAAGATTTTGATCCTGACAACCACCGAGTTCGGTTAATTCAACTGCCGCGAGCAGCGTTCCGCCCCAGGTGCGAAAATCCTTCGCCGAAAATTCGGGCGCGGTCGCTGTTTTCAGATATTCATTGATGTCCTTCGGTTTTACCGGATGGGGTTTGTTTTCCGTATCAAGATAATGGAAAAGTTTTCGTGCTCCGCCGAGCGCTTTCAATTTCTTCATCAATCCGGCAAGCTCCCGATCAACTAATACTTTACGGTGTTTGATATGATGTTTGCCGACGAAACTGAAAGTAAGCCTGCCTTTTTTGCCGATTTCGAGATGCCGGTTTTGGAGGGTCGTGATGCCGTAGGTTTTATAATGTTTGACACTCTTTTCCGTGCCGACGCGGATATACAGCGAATTTATCAGGCGCATCATCAGAGCTAAAACCTTTTCGCGCGGAAAACCTTCGAGCGCGATATGCTGATTGGTGGTTTTTCTTAATTTCGGGAGATATTCACCGAATTTTTCGATTTTTGCGAATTTCTTTTGCTGCTGCCGTTCGGCAAATTTCGGATGATAAATATATTGAATTCTGCCCGCGGCGTCCATTCCGATTGCCTGAATTTTGCCGCGTGCCGTGGGGGCAATCCGCACAAATTTCCACGCCGGCGGAATAGCGAGCGACTTGATTCTGGAAAGCTCTTTTTCGCCTGTGATTTTCTCGCCGTCCGCCGTCAGGTATTTAAAGTTTTTCGGCTTTGAGCCTTTGCGCTGCCACCATTTCGCGCGTTTGCCGTGTTCGATCTTTCGTTTTGCCAAAGAGGTGTCAAAAATCGGTAACTGACCTTGCTTTTTCATCTGTTTTACCCGCCTTGTTCATCAATTTCTTTCAAGTATAACTCATAAAAACGGCAATTAAAAGAGATATTTATTTCGCTATTAAACCATTGAAAAATAACCCGTTTGACTTTACTTTTCGAGCGAAAAAATTTATACTTGAAAGACAACTTGTTTCACAGATGCAACATCTAATCAAGCAAGAAAGAGGAGGAAAGAAAATGAATACGAAAACATTAGAAAACGTCATTGAATTTGGTAAAAAAGAAGCCGTTTTAAGTAAGAAAGAAATGATTCTCTCGCTGTTTAAAAGCGGCACGACCGAGGTCGAAACGATTGCCGCAATTTCGGGGGCGAAACCGAGTTATGTCGGTTCGGTACTTCACCAAGCCGGATTGATCGACAACTATTTCGATCTTTACACATCGACGAATTATCCGATGAATATTTACTCAAAATATTTTCGCGGAAAACTCGGCTTTAAAGATGTTGCGACGGCGCGCCGAAGTGTGCGGAATCTCGAAGAATCATATCGTTATTTTGACAAATTGCAAGACCGCGCCGGACAGCATCACACGCTCGAAATGGGTTTGATGATGCTCGACCGCGCCCGCTGGACGGGCAAGCTCGAAGAAGCGGAAGTTTATCGCCGTTGGATTGTCAATAAATTGAGCAAACCGCTGGTTGACAACGTCGCTTCTTTGGAAGAAAAACGGCAGGAAAAAACATCGGAAAACGAGCAGTTTGAATTAAAACTGGCGGCTTAAAAATTTATCAAAGAGGGATTTATCAATGGGTTTAGAATTAATTGAAAGCCCTGTCCGGCAGAATAATTTAACGATCGGACAGGCAACCATCGAAGATGTCCAAACCGAGCCGAGTCTGCGCCCGAAATCTTTGGACGAATATATCGGACAGACGAAAATCGTCAGCAATTTAAAGATATTTTTGAAAGCGGCATTGCGGCGGAGCGAAGCTCTCGATCATTGTTTGTTTTTCGGTCCGCCGGGACTCGGCAAAACGAGTCTGGCGGTGATCATTTCAAATGAACTCGGCGCAAGCCTCAAAACGGTTCATGCGCCGTCGGTCGAAAAAGGCGGCGATCTGGCGGCGATCTTGACGAACCTCGAAGAAGGTGACGTGCTTTTTATCGACGAAATTCATCGTTTGCGCCCGCAAATCGAGGAAATTCTTTATCCGGCAATGGAAGATTACAGTCTCGATCTGATGATCGGGCAGGGCACGGCGGCGAGGTCGATCAAGATCGAATTGCCGAAATTCACGCTCGTCGGCGCGACAACGCGCGCCGGATTGATCTCGGCGCCGCTGCGCGGTCGTTTCGGGATCGTCAATCATCTCGATTTTTATCCGCGCAAGGATTTGGAAATTATCGTCCATCGTTCGGCGGAGATTTTGGGAATCGAGATCGAATCGAGCGGCGCGGTTGAGATTGCGCGGCGCGGACGCGGCACGCCGCGCATCACGAATCGCCTGCTCCGCCGTGTCCGCGATTACGCCGAAGTTTTGGGCGACGGACGCATCACGGGCGCGATGGCGCAAAAGGCTTTGGATGAAATGGAAGTTGACCGTTTCGGTTTGGACGAAGTTGATCGCCGGCTGCTGCTTTCGATCATCGAAAAATTCGGCGGCGGACCGGTCGGCATCGGCACGATCGCCGCTTCGATCAGCGAAGACCGCGAATCGATCGAAGAAGTGATTGAACCTTATCTTATTCAAAGCGGATTTTTAAACCGCACGCCGCGCGGTCGCATGGTGACGGCAGCGGCTTTCGAGCATTTCGGTTTTGAAGTGCCGCCGACGGAAGAATTGATCTCGCTGGCAAGCTGAATTTTGACAGCTTGCCAAAATAGTTTTTTTAACGCCAAGGCGCCAAGTCGCAAAGGTTTTGTTTATCAGAAATCCATCGGTTGAATTTCTGATAAACACTTCAAATTTCTAGCGTAGTTGGCTAAACTTTGCGCCTTTTCGCTGAATTTATCTTTGCTGTCTTTGCGCCTTGGCGTTAAAAATCCGCTTGAATTTCTCGACTCTTTATTTTGGAAAGCTGTCAAAATTCGCGGCTTTTTTGGTCTTTAAAATACAAATTTGACCAATGCTCGATGAATAACGGAATAAAATATTGGCAAAAAAGAATTCTTTTATGAAATACTATCTTTCGAAGCGGGAAAATAATATGAATTGGGAAGCGATACAAAATTGGTTTTTTGGTCTGGGCGAAAATTACGGCGTTAATCCGCTGATTTTCGGGGCAATCTATGTCGGCGCGATTCCGTTTTTTTCGCTTTCGATCGGCTGGTTGATCCAAAATTACCGGAAAGGCAGATCGATCGTTTTACCTGCCCTTTTCGCGATGTTTTTCTTTATTTCGGCTTATATTTATTTGATCTTTGCTGGAAAAAACGTTCCTGTTTGGGTTTATGGCGCAGTCGTCGCGATGATTTTGTTCGGTGCGTATTCGACGCTTAAAAAGATTCGCAAACAAATCAAGGAAGTGTAAAATCAATTCAAAAATTATGTCGGAAAAATACGATTTGATTGTCATCGGCGGCGGTTCGGCGGGTTTAGTGGCGGCGGGCGGCGCGGGGATTTTGGGCGCACGTGTTGCATTGATCGAGAAAAACCTGCTCGGCGGCGATTGTCTTTACACAGGCTGTGTGCCGTCAAAGGCTTTAATCCGCTCGGCGAAACTGGCGAGCGACGTGCGGCGAGCCGCGGATTTCGGATTTCGGGTTTCGGACTTTGGATTTATTAACGATAAATTCGCCTCCGTCACAAACCGCGTGCAAAATGTCATCAAAGCGATCGAACCGCACGATTCGCCCGAAAGATTCGAGAAAATGGGCGCGGAAGTCATTTTCGGAACGCCGCGCTTTTTAAATTCGACGGAAATCGAGGTGACGCTCAAAGAAACGGGTGAAACAAAAATTCTCAAAGCAAAGCGTTTTTGTATTTCGACCGGATCGTCGCCCTTTGTTCCGCCGATCGAAGGTTTGATCGAGACCGGATTTATTACCAACGAAAATATCTTTCATCTCAAAGATTTGCCAGCAAGATTGATCGTGCTCGGCGGCGGCGCGATCGGCGCGGAGATGGGACAAGCCTTTCAAAGACTCGGCGCGCAGGTGACGCTCGTTGAAATGGCGGACTGCATTTTATCTAAGGAAGACCAGGAAGTTTCCGCGTTTATGAAGGAAGTTTTCGAGCAGGAAGGCGTCAAGGTTTTGACCAAATCGAAAGCTGTCAAGATGCGTAAAAATTCCAAAGGCGAAAAGGTTCTGACGTTTGAAAAGGATGGCAAACAGACGGAGATCGTCGCCGATGAAATTCTCGTCGCGCTCGGTCGCAAGGCGAATGTCAAAGGTTTGGAACTTGAAAAAGCGGGCGTGAAATACGACGAAAAGCGGATCGAAACGGACGATTACTTGCGGACGACGTCGAAAAATATTTTCGCGGCGGGCGATGTCACGAATCATTTTCAATTTACGCACACCGCCGATTACGAAGCGCAGATCGTTTTGCAGAATTGCTTTTTGTTTTTTCCGCTGACAAAAAAAGTCGATTACCGCGTGATTCCGTGGGCGACCTTTACCGAGCCCGAAGCGGCGCGTGTCGGGTTAACTGAAGACGAAGCAAATAAAAAATACGGCAAAGTAAAAGTGATCAAAGTTCAGTTTGAAGAAAACGACCGCGCCCACGCCGAGGGCGAACCCGAAGGTTTTGCGAAAGTTATTTTGAATGGAAACAAAATCGTCGGCGCGCATATCGTCGGACTGCGCGCCGGCGAATTGATCCACGAATTCGTGATCGCGATGAAATTAGGTTTATCGCTCGACGATCTCAACAAAGCGATCCACGTTTACCCGACACTTTCGAAGATCACGCAAGCCGTCGGCACGGAAAAAACGCTCGAAAGCCTTCGGTCGCCGTTTGTGCAGCGTTGGTTTCAGCGTTATTTGAAGTTCTGGCGTTAAGAAAACTTTGAATGAATTCAACTACAAATTTCAAATTACAAAAAATCCGAGATCGGATTCGGAGGATGCCTTATGAATGATCGTGAATCATTTTCCAACCGTTCTTATTTTTTATCCAGATGGTCGTGAACCAGCCTTTGCGGTCGGGTTTGCCGGCGCCCGAAAGAATGTATTGACCCGTCACCAACGCGCCTTTTTTGCCGATCATCCGGACCACAATGTTTTCATAACGCAAGGTTTGTAAAGGTTTTCCGGTTTTCCAGAAACCTTCTTTCATCGTTTTTTCGATCGCCTCGACACCGCCCGCCGGACCGGTCGAAAGCATCTCGGTCGCTTCCTTTACATACGCCGAAAGATATTGATTCAAATCGCCTTTGTTCCAACCTTCCGCCGTCATATTGAGCGTTGCGCGAATCGCTTTTTCGTCTTTACTGATCTGTTGTCCGAACGCAGAAACCGCGCAAACAACCATTACAAAAACACACAATAGATATATTTTTTTCATCCCGTTTACCTTTTTTAATTGATTAAAAATAGACGTTAAATTTACGGCGCAAACAAACAAAAAGTTTATCAATCTCAGATAAATGAGCCTTTTCACGGCAAAAATACGCGTAGTATATCGGTCAGTAATTTATCAAAAGGGCAATACCGATGAAATTAGCGCAAATATTTATCATAATTCTACTAATCGCAGTCGCGGCGGCGGAAGCGTCGACCGCTAAATCGACGCGGACATTGCCGCTTGGCGACAGTTTTGTGAGCATTAATGTTTACGAAAACGCGGGCGCCAACATCACATTTTTTGCGCCGCATCACAATGAGCAGATCGGTTTAAATTTAGCGAAGGAATATGTTGCGAAAAACGGCGGACGACTGATCGAGATCGAATCTTTGAATGACAAAGGTTATCCGATACGTTACGTTAAATTCAATTACGGCGGCAAAGCCTATTCGATCGACCCGAACCGCATCTACACCGACAACGGCAGAAGCTGCAACGTTGCGAAAGGCATTGATGCCATCGTCAAAAACTTTGCCGACGAATTGTTAAAAATTATTCTCGCGCCGGACGGCACGACGCTGCGCGAAGGGGAACGCTTTATCGTCGCCGTTCACAACAACACGGACGTTTCCGCGAAAGCGGCAGGCGCGCAGACGGGCGATCTGACCGCCGTCGCGTTTATCAAAGGTCAAAGCACAAATAATTTGATTCACGGCGCCTTCGAAGAACAGGCAGACGGCGTTTTTATCTCGAACACGGAAACGGACGAAGATAATTTTATATTTCTCTCGACACCGGCACAGATCGGCTATTTCGCGGAAAAGGGTTTTAACGTCGTCGTGCAGAAATCTGCCGTCAGGCTGCAATCAAAACTTTGCACGGTTGACGACGGTTCGTTCTCGGTTTACTCGGCGCAAATCGCGGTTCCGTATATCTGTCTCGAAGCCGACGGCGTCAGCGGTTATGTGCGCCAACGCCAGATGCTCGATGCGATCTACGCGCTGCTTCCCGAACAAAAACAAATTGAAACGACAATCATCGCCGAAAAAAAATAAACCGCAAATACTAAAAATACAAAAGTAAATTATTTACTATCGTGTTTTTTAAAATTGCTTTGCAATGTGAAATTATTAAAATGATGCGGGCACTGCCGGACCCGGTTGGGATGTCCAATGATAAGGCGGTTCGCCAAAAAACATTTTCGGGTCAACACGTCCGGCGAGACCTTTGCCGCAGGAATATTTTTCGCGAAACTCAAAATGCAGGTGTTGCTCCCACGGCTTGCTTCCTTTGGCGTTGCCCGTGCTGCCGGAAAATCCGATGACCGCGCCTTCATCAACCCAATCGTATTTTGAAACGAGGCTCGAATTGATATGGGCGTAAAAAGCGTAATAGTCGGAGCCGTTATGCTGAAATCGGAGCGTGATCGAACAGCCGTAATTTGAATTGTCTGATCGGTCAACATTAACAATCTCGCCTTCCTCGATCGCGTATAACAGCGAATTGTTTCGCGCTTCGATGTCCCAGCCCTGATGCGCCTTGGTTCCTTTTTTTCGCACCATACCGAATGTGTTACCACGGCTGCCACTCAAAATTCTGACTTCTCTCAACGGAAATAACATTTTTCTTTTTCAACTCTCCTTATTATTAGTTTTTCGTTTGAGCCAGCTGGGCGATCGATCTCGCCGATTCCGCGTGCTCTAATAACTAATGCGAAAAGAAAGTTAAAAAACTATCATCCGTTATGAAATTTTATTCAGGCAAAACCGCAAAGCTCGGTATGCAAAGTTTTTTGGCTGCTTCTCCAAACCGAACAAAAACGGGTCAAAACCACGTCGCCGTCATAAAATAATTTTTTAATCTACCGTTTATTTGTGGCGGTAGGTGATTCTGCCTTTGGTCAGATCATACGGCGACATTTCAACGTCCACGCGGTCGCCGATCAAAATGCGGATCCGATTTCGACGCATTCTGCCCGAGATCTGCGCCATTACAATATGGTCACTGCCGTTAACTTTGACCTTGAAACAAGCATCACGCTGTTTGTCGACAATAAGTCCGGCTACTTCAATTAATTCTTCTTTCATCTATATGTATTTCCTACTAAATTTGTTATCTGATTACAGTTTAACCGAAAGTGACAACAAATACCTAAAAGCAAACAGCGCCTCCGGCTAAACTTTTAACCGGAGACACGTTCATTAAAAACTGTTTTTAATTAAAGCGTTTGGTGATTACCAGCGTGAACCGCCACCACCGCCGCCGCCGCCGCGATTTCCGCCGCCGCCGCCGCCATAACCGCCACGACCGCCGCCGCCGCCGCCGCCGCGACCACCGCCGCCGCCGTAACCGCCGCCGCCGCCGCCCGCACGGTTTTCACGCGGTTTGGCTTCGTTAACGGTTAATTCGCGTCCGTCAATTTCTTTGCCGTTAAGCGAAGCGATCGCGTTTTGCGCTTCTTCACTGCTCGACATTTCGACGAAAGCGAAGCCGCGTGAACGACCGGTTTCGCGGTCTTCGATGATGTTGCTTGAAAGAACTGTGCCGACTTCGCCGAACATTTGTTCTAGATCTTGATTCGATGTGCTGAAGGAAAGATTTCCGACATAAAGTTTCGTTGACATAAAAAATATATACCTTTTCTCATATAGAGAATTCAAAAGAAGTGTCGAATCGAGTTGGCTTCGGAGAAAAACGGTCGGCAACGAAGAATCGGATTTCGGATGCTCAAAAAATTTCAAGAGCGACTTCTGTAATAATAAATGAACCTGCTCCCTAAACTTATCCAAAAAACCGTCTTTGACGAGCGCATCAAAAAAACTGATGCAAGAGAAGGACTAACTTTTATAGGATGCCTTTTAAACGAAATAGTTGCAAATAGAAATTGCGATAAAATGCCAAACACGGGCAAATAAAGATTTTTATTGCCAAAGCGAACGATTTGAATTATAAAGTTTTTAAGTAAAATTAATTCAATTGGGCGGTTTTCGGGAGAAATCAAAGATATGAAAATCATCACGGCACTTTGTTTTATAATTTTTACGACATTTCTGATTAAGGCTCAAATATTGGAAACTGTAAAAAAAGAAGATTCGCCTGCCGAAATAACCACAGTGCGAAGTGTTTGGACTTATCCGATTTTTGCGAACGACATTCAATTTTCCAAAGACGAATTCTATGATTTGATCGAAAATGTTGCTGTCCAAAGCAAACGCTACACATTTAACAAAGCAAAAAACATCAAATTCGAAAACTGTAATTCCCAAAATGATAAAAAAGGCTCTCAGGATAACTGGCAAAGTTATGTTGTCAGCAATTTTCTCACGTATGAAGCTAATGGAAGAGTTTTTGCCTATCTTTTTTACGATATTATCCCGGAACGGACACTTTTAGCCGGAGAAGATCGGTCTGGCTACATCGCATATTTTAAATACCTCTATGTGGACGAAAACGGTGATGGAACCTTTGAATCTAATTGTAAAAGATCAGCCATAGAACCGCTTCCACAATGGGTGAAAGATATAGGACAGCTTAAAGTTAAAACAAAATAAAAAATGTCCGGTAAATTTTATCGGACATTTTTTATCGAGGTATTGCCCGCGCTTTTTATTGCCTCGCGCTTTGAAATTTTTGGTGAAAGTTGAAATTGACGCCCGTTAATGTTTCCGAAACTTCCCAGAGCCGTTTGGCGATCGCTTCATCTTTAGATAATTTATTGCTCGGAACCTCGACCGGATAACCGCGCATTTCCATCAAGCCGTTCGGACCGAAATATTCCGCGCCTTTTACATTTTCTTCGGTTGCCGCCCGCAGCGTCGGCAGTGCGCCCATCGAAATGTCCTGCGCAAAGATGCCGTTAAGGAATTCGACAAGACCTGTGTGCCGTTGGAGTTCGGTCGCCGTCCAACCCGGATGCGCGGCGGTCACAAGCAGCGCGAGATTGTTTTCCTTTAATTTGCGGTCGAGTTCAAAAGTGAAATAAAGATTGGCGAGCTTGCTGTCGCCGTAAGCTCGCCACGCCGAATAACGGCGTTTTTCCCAGGTCAGATCGTCGAAATTTATTTTTCCGGCTTTATGCGCGCCGCTCGAAACATTGACGATGCGCGCGCCCTTCGTGTTGGTCAAAACTTCCAAAAGCTGCGCCGTCAAAGCAAAATGTCCGAGATGGTTGGTGCCGAACTGCAATTCAAAACCGTCCGCCGTTTTTGAATAGGGCGGAATCATCACACCCGCGTTATTGATCAGCAGATCGAGCCGCGAGAATGCTTTTTTGAAATTATCGGCGAATTTAGCGACCGATCCGAGATTCGCCAGATCGAGTTCCATTACCTTAACGTCGGCGTTTTTGTTTTGCCCGAGAATCTTCTCCGCCGCCGTATTTCCTTTGGTCAAATTGCGCACCGCAATAATGACCTTGGCGTGTTTATTCGCCAAAACCCGCGCCGCTTCAAAGCCGATGCCGCTGCTCGAACCCGTGACGATCGCCACTCGTCCCTTTTGATCCGCAATATTTTCCGCTGTCCATTTTTCGTTACTCATTTTTTACTCCTTTTTAATAACCGAATGAAAGTTTAATTAACATCCAATAAAAATTAATTCGTGACTGCGTCCCACGCAATTTCAAACGTCGTTGCCAAAGCTTGTTCGTCCAAAACGATGACGCCGCCGAAATGCTCCTTGATCAATCCCGTCAGTGGCGCAAACGTAAAAGCGATAAATATTTCGAGCGAAATATCCTTGAAAACTTTTTCCGTTTTACCGCGTTCGAAAAGTGCGTGAAGCGGCTGAAAATAATTCATACTTTCCGTCTTGCAGCCTTCGACCAGCGGAGAATTGGCAAACTGCTCGGTAAAGGCAAAGCGCACGGGATTTCCGAGCGCGTAATCGTAAAAATTGTTCCAGATGATCTTAAAAGCTTCCGCGACCGACAGATTTGCCGTCACGCCGCGCAGCAGCGCCGCGCTCATTTCCTGTTTGACGAACAAATATATTTTATTGATCAGCTCTTCCTTATTCACAAAATAAACATAGATCGTCGCCGGTGAAACATTAGCGGCTTTGGCGATCTTTGACATCGACGTATCGGCAAATCCGTTCGCGGTGATCAATTCGATCGCCGCATCCGAGATCGCTTGTTGTTTGTTATCATCTTTATGTCGCACGGTTTTTAAATTAAACGAACATTCGTTTATTGTCAATTAAATTTTTATAATTTTGCCGGATGAGTTAAGATGATTGTTGGAAAAACGCAATTAAATGTATGGAAAGAAAGAAAATTCGGTTCTGCCGCGAGCTTTACTGACCGTTGCGCATTTCGCGGCGATTTTGGTCGTCGGTTGGCTATTGTTCGCCGGCGGCATTGAATTTGTTTCAAATAAATTCGGATTGAGCTGGAAGAGCGGTGATTTCTTGCGGCGAATCTTACTTTTTGGCGGTTCGTTTATTTATTTCCTGCGGGTTTTAGTGACTTCGTTTGTCTTGCTGAATCGAAAAATGGATTGGAGCGAAGCCGCCACGATCGTCGTCTGGATCTATTTCATACATATTTTTTTCGCCCTGCTCGGCGGCACTCAAACGGAACCGATCGGTCTGATCGAAATCATCGGAATCATTCTTTATCTGGTCGGTTCGTATCTCAACACGGGTTCGGAGCTTTTTCGTAAAATCTGGAAACAAAATCCCGCAAACAAAGGCAGATTATACATGGAAGGGCTTTTTCGCTATTCGATGCACATCAATTATTTCGGCGATTTTGTGCTTTTCACGGGATTTGCTTTGGTGACGCGCAGCCTTTTCGCATTGCTCGTTCCGGCATTGATGTTTCTTTTGTTCAATTTTGTAAATGTCCCGCTGCTCGATAAATATCTGGCGGAAAAATACGGCGCGGCATTTGAAGAATATCGCCGGAAAACAAAGAAATTTGTTCCGTTTGTTTATTAGACATCCTTCCAAAATAAAGAGTTGAGAAATTCAAACGGAATTTTAACGCCAAGTCGCCGGAGCCGCCAAGATAAATTCAGCGAAAAGTTGAAATTTTAGCCAAACTCGTTTGAAATTTGCAGCGTTGTTTGGACATTCAACCAAAGGATTTCTGATAAAAAACCTTGGCGACTTGGCAACTCGGCGGCTTGGTGTTAAAAAAAACTATTTTGGAAAGAAGTCAATTAAAACAAGATTCAAAAAATGAAAAGAAAATACTCGATCGAACTTGCCGGGAAACCATCGGCGACACCTGAGATCGATCTGATGGCAGTTGCTTTGACCGCCGTTCGATAGATTCATTGGCGATGTTTTCGGCGTTCAGGTCGGCAAAAATCAAAACACGTAAACGTCTTGCAACCTGTGGGTCAATTACTTTTAATTCGGCAACTACAATAATTAGCGCGGCACGCAGTAGTTTGTGTGACGGCGGTTTCGACAAGTTAAACGACATTCGAATTTTTAAAACTTAGCTTGCTTTTACAAAGCCTATCGTTGTATCGTTGCTCAAATTGCACTTTGGCTTAATAAAAAAAATAATTGTTTGGGAGGAAATTTAGAGAATGTTTCGATTCGAAATTAAAAATAAAATCATCTTGACGGCAGTGTGTTGTGTTTTGATGATCGGAATTATTTCATCCGCGCCGCGTGCCGCTTGGGCGCAGCAAGATTTCAACGGACGCGAGCTGCTGGCGGTGACCCGCGTCGCGATGGGTGGAGAGGATTATAGCGGCTTGCAGTTTTTAACGGCTAAATCCAAAGGATTCGTCAATGTCGCGCCGATCGTCGGCGCCGGACTCGGCACCGGCGGCGCGGCGTCAACCGTCGAGGTCAAGTTTAGTATGACCGATTTTCAGGACAAAGATTCGCGTCGTCGGCTTGACGTCAAACCGACCGGACCGTCAATCGGCGAAACCTTTCTTGTCTATACGGGAAGCTCGGGCGGCGGAATGTATATGGGCAACGAGTTTCGCGTCAGCGAAGCAACCGCCGCGCGGCATTGGGGATTGATGGGTTTCGGCACGCTCAACAAATCGGTTGACGGACAGCTTAAAACCGACCGTCTCAAAGATCGGGACAATAATTATGTGGTTGAAGTCAAATTCAATTCATCCGACAATTTGCGCTACTATATTGATAAAAGAACATTTCTTATCAATCAGGTTGTGACCTACTACAACGGCAAAGTGCTGGTCGAAGAAGACCGCAGCGACTACCGCAAAGCAAATTGTATGATGCTTCCTTTCCACATTGTGACAAAACTCGGCGGACAGC
>JBBQOA010000030.1:0-15347 GCA_038330465.1 Pyrinomonadales bacterium | reverse complement strand
TGAAGTTTTTCGTAATTTTCGCGCCGCAAAATAATTTTATCGACGAGCCAGACCGCGAATTTATGCAGAGCCGGATAAACGAGCGCGGTCGCCATCCAAAGCGCAAGCACCAAAACCGCCGCCTGGACGTCGTTGCGGTCGTGCGTTTCATGCCACGCGAGCAGCGGAACGGCGACGAAAACATACAAACCGAACGCGACCGAAGCGAGCAGCAGCAGCGACAGCGCGCGTTTCAAAAACAGATCGGCAAACGCGAATCGATAATCCTGAAAAAGAATAGCGAGCGCGAGCGGCAACGAAGATTGGTGCGCGACGAGTTCGATAAGCCACGATTTTTCTTCCTGCTGACTGCTCAAATGGAGCGCCGAAACCGCAAAAACCGAAAGCGCGGAGATCCAGACCGCTTTGTTTTCGATCTTTTGCCGGAACGTAAAGATCAATAATCCGGCAAGCAGCGCGAGCGAACCAAAGGTCAGGACGCGCAGCGCCCAAGCCGACGGCGCAACCGCATCAAAAATCGCCGATTGAAAATGCAGCAAGGCGGCAAAAATGCTCAATCCGTAAGCCGTAAAAGTCAGCCAGCGGACATTTTTGTTTTCGCTTTCCTCGTTTTTCCAAGCCGAATGGACGACGACCGATGGCAAAAATCCGAGCGCGGAATAAGAGACCGCGAGCAGCACGGGCGAAACCGGCGCACTGCCGAAATCTTTCCAGAAAAGCGCGGTCAGCTCGCCCGTATTCCACAAAAGTCCGAGCGCGGCAGTTAAAAGAAGTAACAGATCGGGCGCATTTTTGTCTTTTGCTTTGCGATGCCGGACGACCATCAAGAGCAGAAGCGCGTAAAGCGCGATTCCGACCGTGAAGCCTAGAAGATTGATGAGCGCGGCGGCATTGAACATTCGTATTTTATTAAATGGTAAATTTGCGTTTGATGCAATTTCATTCCAACAGATTGCCGATTTTCCCGCCTAAACGGCTTTTTTCCGACAATAAAGTCGTTTGCCGAGACAAATCAAACAACCACTGTTCGCTCAATATTTCGGGCATAATTTCGCAGCGAATTTTGCAGCATTCAACAATTCTAAGATCGTCAAAAGATTCATAAAAAATCAAAGCATCCGGTTTCAAGATTCGTCCGGATGCTTTGATTTTCAGTTTTTTTTTCGAAGACTAATTCAGAGAGCTTATTCGCGGAAATCTCGCCGATCCGGTTTTTTTTCATTCTTCGCCAAATAATTTCGATCAAATAGATTCCCGAAAGAAAATCTGTCGTCACCGACCGAAGAAAACGGGTTGATCGCCGATTTCCGATAAACCGTAATCACGCCCGCCGCCGGAATAGCGGTCGAAAGAAACTGTCCGGCAGTGAGGGTGACGGCAGGTAATTCGGCGGATTGCGCGGCGGTCGTATAAGAACCACCGTAGGTTCGGCAAGCCCTGAACATTGAACGAGCCGCCCGTCAAGGCTTTTACGACCACCGTATAATTTCCGCCGACATTCACAAAAGCCAGCGCGTCAAAGTTAGAGTTTGAACTCACCGCATTAATTCGCTGCGCGCCGCGCCGAACATATTGGAAATACTGCCGCAGAAAACGTGTCCGGCTGCCCATCGTGATCATCGGGTTTGATGTCACCGTATCATAAACAATAAAATACGCTCCGCCGACATCAGGTCCCCAGCCGGTCAAACCTGCCAGAACAAATTGCTGCCACGACGAATTATTGACCACCTTCAAATCTTCGTGAAGCGTGTTGTAATCCGCGCCGATCCATTCGAGCATCGCCGATTGTTTGTTGCTCGCGGTCGTCTAGGCAATCGCCTGTAAGATCGCCGGCGTGACTCCGGCGTAGCGGTGATAGGAAAATTCCTTGACATACTGCATCGCTCCCGAAGTCTGAAATATTTGGTTTACATTTGAAACCGTATTTCCGGCACTGGTTGTGGACGGTGCGACAAATCGCGGCGTGAATCCGTTCGCAACTAATCTGTCACCCGCTGATTTCACGGCATTGGCGATTTGCGCGGACGACCCGCTTGCCGAAGTCGTATCAGGTTCGAGCGAAATTTCCCAAGAATCCGGGACAAAACCGTAACGGCTTTGCAAATGTTGGTAGGTTGCCAAAACAAATTCCGCATATTCCGCCGGATTGTTCTTATGCTCAAAAGTTGATGAGCCGAAATCAACGTAACAGACGTTTACCCAGAGCGTTTCGCCGCGTGTCTGAAGTCTCTGGCGCAAAGGCAACACGAGGTTGTCAAAAACCGCATCGATTGACGCAAACTGAAATTCCGCCACGTTGATCTGGTTCGAATTTGAATTATCACTGATGATCTCATAGCGTTTGGCATTATACTGACTTTCCGTAATTTGCCCGTTGACGGACGAAAAACGGCAATATCAGCTTTTCCGTCGCCGTCAAAATCATAAAGCGTTTGTCCAATTGCGTTGATATTTAGAAAAAAAAATACTGCAAAAAACGAATAAAAATAAAATTAGTTAAATCTCAGACCCATAATTGTACCCCTTTGTTTTGGGGGGTAATAAATGATAATTTCTCCAATGCTTTTTCTCTTTAGTAATAGATAATTTAAGTTTAGTTAATTTAAAAAATGTTGTCGGTGCGGTAACACGCTTAAACTTTATATTTAATTATTTTTTTTTAGAGAAACTAATTATGGCGATAACTTGATCAGATGAAAGCGATAGCCAGTAAACCGCCGATTGCAAAATATGT
This sequence comes from Pyrinomonadales bacterium, assembly GCA_038330465.1. Lineage (GTDB taxonomy): Bacteria > Acidobacteriota > Blastocatellia > Pyrinomonadales > Pyrinomonadaceae > JAFDVJ01. The sequence goes on along the minus strand of JBBQOA010000030.1, from coordinate 12,610 downwards.
CTCAACAAAGAATATGTGAAGCTTTGAAGAGTGTGCGGTAGCGAACACCGTTTTCGCTGAGATGGTTTTGATTTTTCAAGAGAAAAAACTTTCTGAAAAATGAGAGTGTAAAAAAATACGATAAAGAATTTGCGAAGCAAGCAGTTGGAAAGCTTGAGCATGTCAACCGCACCGGTGCGTCAAAGTTAGTCGGGAAAACACTTTTTCGGCGGTGCTGCAGATTATGTGTTGGGTCATTGTTAATATGCGATAGCTAAATGTAAACAATTTCACCCGTTGAAGAAAAGGATTCAACACTATTATTTCCTGTTTCAATTCTTAACATTTGATTTGCTACTACTAATCTTTTTGATTGGCGAATTGCTCTGAAATAATAAACACGACTATCGTCTCGCCAGAATCTGGCATTGAGTTGCCAAAATGGACGACAGATTCGTTCTTTGTAATCTGGCAGAAAGTACAATCTGCCCTTCTTATCTTCTGTTTCCAATCCATCTAAAGTTTCAAAGAGTTTGATTTTTTGTCCGGCGAGTTTTGGATTAATGTAAACATCCCGTTGAAAAAAATGCATTAACCCATTAAATCCGACCTTTTTTGTACTTCGCTCACACCACGCGAATTTCTCCAAACAATTAAGAATATATGGCAAGGCAAAGAAATCTTGTTCATCTAATCTAGTGTCGGATGGTTTGCTTTTTAGAGCATAATGCCCGCGAATTGTATTACGATATTCAACATATTCCGGCAAATTCCTTTTCAATTTCAATTTCCTTCATCAAAATAATTTATCAGAAAACACAGTCCGGAGAATTTCGCACAATACCAAGAGAGCGAAATATTCTCCCCATTTTTTATTTGCTGAATTTCATTTTTAACCTCTATAATACAACTTATGCGGACTCTATCCGCAAAAGCGAAACCCAATAAGGCACTAAAAGAAGTTATTGAAGCGACGACCCGGCTGTGGCGCAAGCACCATTTAAGCTATGACCAGGTGCGATATGTTGCGAAGGAAGCACGAGCGACTTTAGGTATCAAACGAACAAAAACCAGAAAGCGCGTGGTCGAACGCTTTTCCTGCGAGGAAGAAAAACGACTCATCAGCCAAGCCTACCGCGATAAAAGCGAATACGGACTGTTGATCAAAACTCTTTTTCAAACTGGCGTGAGAGTTTCCGAATTTGTTTCTATCAAAGTTGAAGATTTTTATTTTGACGAGTTAATGATTTTGATCGAAAAAGGCAAAGGCGGAAAAAGCCGCTACGTGCCGATTCTGCCGGCACTGGCACAATAGTTAAAAACGCATTTAGCTAATCGCAAGACCGGCTATTTGTTTGAAAGCAATCGAAACCTGCCATTTTCGCCGCGCAGAATTCAGCAAATCGTTAAGGCGACCGCCGAGAAAGCCAGCATCACAAAAAAAGTTCATCCGCATCTTTTACGGCACATGGTGGCAACATTCCTTCTGGAAAAAGGAATGCCGCTCGAGCAGATTCAAAAATTCCTGGGACATTCAAAACTGGAAACGACGCAGATTTACGCCGAGTCCACGACTGAGATGATCAAGGATAGTTATCAAAAAGCATTTTCGGGTTAAAGACACTGAAAATGGCAATTCCCCACAAAGTTACCAGATTTATGTCAAAAAATCATTTCTGAAAGAAATCAAATAATTTTTCAGGTGCTAAAAGCTGTAATAAAATAACTTCATAAAAAGACTTTGGTATTAGAGGATATTAGTTGCTTCCAGGCGTTCCCCTGGGAAGGGGTAGTTTCTCAAATTTTCCAACCAAATTGGGGATATTTCGACCTCAACTTCAAAGGCTTCGTAGATTTTCGACGATAATTCAAGATTCAAAAAGAATAATCGTATCAGTCCTCTCTTCAAATCGACAATCAGATAAAGCTCCGGATTTATTTCGTATCTTCTGAAGAATAAGTCTAACTCAGTTACTAAATACCTCGATTCACTTAATCCAGAATTTTCCCCCATCGCCACAAATAACCGGTCCAGATTGGAAACCCCTTTTTCCTCTTTTCCGACTTTAATCTTAAAAATTGCGTTTCCTCGGCGTTTATCGTCATCCCAGCGGTAAAGTGGCTCGCCCTCTCTTCTGACGCAACTCCACCAGCGATCATCTCCTAACGCAAGACTCAACAAATTTTCAACCGCCTCATAACAATCACGAAAGATGGGTGGTCTGAAATTATTATCACGGGCTGCATACAACTCTAAGCGCTCGTTAACAAAGTCGTCCGTCAAATAAATAGCGAGCGTTTTTGAGTTTTTGATAGCCTCCCAAAACGGTCCTGATGTGTCCAATTTAAAATACTTAAAACCCTCTCTTGGAGAAAGTCCTCCGAGTAGTTTATCGGTCAATGTGAGTTTTAATGTAAGTTCGATGTCAGGCAAATGACGTCCGACGAAAATTTCTATAATCCTGGGCGAAGCTATTTTAATGCCCCTCTGGACAGCTTCAATCAATTCAGACTCAGGCATTTGCGCCTTGATTCCTAAATAAAATTCTACATCCGGCTGAAATTGACGATCGTCGGGTATCTGTCCGATATAAAGGCTTGGACGAGTTTTTTCAAGCGGAATAGGCAAGCAATATATAGGCATTAGGTCACCACCATTCATTGATAATTTAAAATCTGATTACTGGAACATCACTGATTATCCATTATGATACGACTCCGTAACCTAAGAATGGTTTATATATAATCAAATATTTCAATCAAGACTATTTTACTCCTCAATTTCTCAAGTTTACACATTAAAATGCGTTTCTCAAACGTCGTCAACCTTACTTAAATTCCACGAAGAAATTTAGAAAAATATGGCTAAGAATGAAATATGAAGGATAACGATTTTCCGATTGATGTAGGTTAGACCAAATTTGAATTTTTATAGTTTAAGCAGCAGTATTTTTTGTGCGTGAAATGCTGTCGCAAATAAACTTTGACCCCAAACAGCGGCGCTGCAGATTATAAATCTCAAAATTGGGGTATAATGCAAAATAAAGTTCATCAACAAAAAGGAGAGTAGTTTTCATGAGAAACAAAAGTTTGCTAATAGTTCTGTGTTTAATTTTCACATCGGTCTTTTCGATCGCCTGTGTCAGTTCGAAAAATTCGGAAACCGAAAATCTTCGCAAAGAGCTCGAAGCGATGAAAAAAGAAAAGGAAGACGAAAAAGCCGCCAAACAAAAAGAGGCTGAAACCGCCAACCAAAAAAGCGGCGATGAAAAAGATAAGGAAGCCGCGAATCAACCAACCGCGACGCCGACGCCAAAACCGAAGGTTTCCGCGCCGGTCGGCGCCACCGTCGCTTATTGCAACGGCTCAAACGTCGTTGTGCGCGATTCGCCGAGCTTGAATGCCAGAAAAGTAAATGCGCTCAAAAAGGGTGAAAAGGTTTTTGTCATCAATGAATCCGACAATTATGATGAATGGCAGGGCAATGAAGCCAATTGGGCATATATTCAGAAAGAAGACGGACAGCGCGGATGGGTTTTCACGCCGTTCATCAGCTATCAATAATAACTGCCGGCGCGAAAACCAAATGAATTTCCCAACTCTTTATTGTGGAAAGTTGCTCAATCAAACTTTTATTTTTCGAGCAAAGTTTCCCGAAGTTCGATCGGCGCCGAGTCTTTTTTCTCGGTCGCGATTTTCAGCGGGATCTGCCACGTGAGAGTTTTTATCAAACACGCGCCCGTATTGTCTTCGCGGCAGTAATAAACCGTCAATTTGACCTTTAGATTCGCGTCGCCGGCTTGCAGAGTTTGAAACCCGATGCTTAAGGGAAGCTCTGAAAACTTCTGCGAAGTCTGCGCGATTTTGATTTTCTTCGCATCGTCCACCGAAATTTCATAACGGTTCGGCGCATTCGGATTAAGATGAAAGCCTTCGGGCAGTTTGATTTGAAAAAGAATCGAATTGTTGGCGTTTGCCGAAATTTCTTTGACCTCGGATTTGTTTTCCTTGAGATTCGGCGAAAATTCCGCCGAATCGTTGTTGGTTTCAGCGGGCGGCGTTAAACCTTCGATCCTGAGCGTCGAAACCATTTTTGTCTGCAGATCGACAACCCGGATCGCGTGATTGTTCGTATCGGCAACGTAAAGTTTTCCGGCGGCGATCGATAATCCGGCAGGTTCGTAAAAGGTCGGATTTTTGCCGTCGGTTTGTCCCGATTTTCCCGAACCGAGAAAAGTTTTAACCGTCCGGTTTTGCGGGTCGAGAATTTTTATTTTGTGGTTGTAAGTATCGGCGATCAACACCTTTCCGTCATAAAGCGCGACGCCGAGCGGATGCTGCAAACGGACATCGTCGCCCTCGCCGTCGCGGTCGCCGAATTGGTATAGATCGCCGCCGACCAATGTCTCGACCGTTTCTTTTTGAAAATTGATCGCGCGGATAATATTTGATTCGCTGTCGGCGACCAGAAGATTTTTGCCGTCCGAAACAATGCCCGAAGGTTGGGCAAATGCCGAAAGACCGAGTTTTCCGTCGATGCGTGCTTCAACGCGTGTGCCGGCAAAGGGCTCTAAAATATTTTTTTCCAGATCCATTCGCCAAATTTGGTGCGAACCCGCCATCGCGATAAAAAGATCTTTGCCGGCAAGCGTCAGATCCCACGGCGAACGAAGTCCGGTCTTCAAAGCTTCTCCGCCGGTTCCCGTAAAATCTTCGAGCTTGCCGGTGCCGCCGATCGTCGAAACCTTTTTCGTTTTCAGATCGACCAGCCGAATCAGTTGATTTTCGGTGTCGGCAACATAAAGTTTCGTGCCATCGAGCGCGAGACCTTGCGGGCGATCAAAGCTCGCCGCCGCAAAATCGCCGTCTGCCCGCGCGGCTTTTCCGCTGCCGATCGTTTCGATAAATTTGCCACCAAGATCGGTGACGACGATCCGGTTATGATTTGAATCTGAAATAAAAAGACGTTTTGAAGCCGCATCCGCCAAAACTTTGCCCGGAAAAGCAAGCGGCAGATCGCCGACGCGCGCGCGTTCGAGCGCGAATTTCAGAGGCTTTTCGTCTAAAAGTCCTTTTTTGCGAAAGTCTGCGACCGTCGCGCCGATCAGTTTATCGATCGCTTCCGAATAGCCTTCGCCGGAGGCTTCACCGATAATGTAGCCTTGCGGATCAATGATCACTTGTGTCGGGTAAGCATTGACAGCGTATTGCTCCCAGATCTTAAAATCCGCGTCGTTCGCGATCGGATGCTCTAAGCCATAGCGCAAAATGATGTTGCGGATATTTTCCGTATCGCCTTCGTTGGTAAATTTCGCCGAATGAATCCCGATCACGACCAGATTATTTCCGTATTTCGCTTCGAGTTTTTTGAGGTCGGGAATGATATGGATGCAGTTGATACAGCCGTAAGTCCAGAAATCGAGCAGCACGACCTTGCCTTTCAGTCCCGCGATCGACAAAGGTTTTTCGGTATTGAGCCAACTTTTCGCGCCCGTCAGTTCCGGCGCCCGAACTTTTGCCTGTGCTTTCACAATATTCTCTACCGCTAAAATACCGTTAATCATGACAAATAACGTAATGATTAAACCAACTTTTTGCAAAATTTTCATAGTTTTCCTTAAATTTATTCTGACAAAATAAAATCCTAACGCAAAATCTTTGATCAGATATTATATTCGTTCAATTTCATAATACGGTTTCGATGCCAAAATATTCCGCAAAAAAAACAGAGCCCGGCGGACTCTGTTTTTTTTCATTAGATTTTTTTCGTCAATTTAATAAAGCCCGTCGCTGATGCTCATTTTCAGGCTGATGTTTTTGACCTTGCCTTGGCTCGAGCCGTAAACTTTGACCTTCCAATCGCCCGGAATTTGAAAATCCGTTGCTTTCACCTGGTACGAGATCTTCATTCTCTGGCTGGCACTGACCCCGACGATGATCGAATCGCGTGAATAACCCGTATCCGAAGCAAGCCGCGTATTGCCTTTGTAGAGTTCAAATTTCAATTGGTAGTTTTCAAGCGTGAGTTCATCCGTGTCCCAATTGGCTTGAATCTTCAAATTTCCCGTAAACGGCATTGCGATCGTTTTGGTTACCGAACCCGATTGCACGATCCCGAATTTGGTCGGCGCGGCGATCGTCGCCGTTTTCGTGCCGGTCGTAAAAAATTCGACCGTCCCGCGAACCGGTTGATTGACCTCTTGATTGGCGGCAGCTTCGAGATTTCGCATTTCGACGCGCCAGGCGCGCACATTGTTCGAACCGCCCGCCGCCGGCAGAGTGAGTTCAAATGTTTCCTGCGCGCCGCCGATCGAGCGATTTACCACACTGACTGCGCCATTCGGCGAAATCAATTGAAAACGAACCGCGCGCTGGGCAAAGTTGTTGTTTGAACCATCGCGGGTGAGCTTAAAGCGGACAGTGATCGGCAGCGCGTTATGAATCAGCGCGGTCGTTTGCGTGGTTGCCTGCACGCCGCCTTGCAAAATTATATTTCGGGTTTCCGCCGCAAATGTTTCAACCACCGAAACCGTCATCATAAATCCAACCATCAAAAAAGAACTAATTATTCCAAATACCATTTTTCGTAAATCTAAATTTTTCATTTCGTTTCTCCTTAAAATATCCATTTCCTAATCTCAAGCGGATGAGCGTCGAACTTAATCGTTCATCTCACTTTCACTTGTAACTGGAAAAAAATGAAAAAATGTGTCGCAAAAAAAATCGATTTTCTCACAATTATTTCTTTCGACGCGCCAAATTATTGAAAATGTGATATTTAGCGACAAAAAAAATCGCCGCGATTTTGATCGTGGCGGTCAATCCGGTTTGTAAATTTACTTTTATTTTATTTTTCAGTCGATATCCCAATCGGAAAATTTGAATAGATAGGCGAGCAAACCCGCGCCGATCGATCCCAGAACACACAGCAAAAGGAGCAAATAGATCATTTCGGATTTACTAAAAAGATGGTGGTTCGGCGAATCCGAAGCATATCTGTCCGGCATTCTTTCGTTTTCCGGCTGATTTTCTCTGATAAAAGAAACGTATGAATCCAGCATTACTTTTCCGAGCGCGTCGCCGCTTCCGTGTTTTTTGGACAAAGGCGGCATCTCGCCGAGAAAATTCTGAACCTCGATAATTTTCGAAGAATTTCGATCAACCAGATACGCGTTGCATTTTTCCCGGTAACCGAACGAATCGTCGTCATAAATCCAGACTTTATCCGAACTGCAGTCGAGCCACAAAATGGTTTTCACTTCCTCAAGATTCGCCGGTCTCAAATCGTCCGGCAGATAATAATATAAGTTGTCTATCTCGCGGTTGGTCGCATTGAGCGGCAAAACCTTTCCTTTAACCTGCCCCTTTTCCCTCGATGCGGTTTTGGAAAACACGAATTGATCCTTCCCTTCATTCAGATTTTGGGCTTCTTCGGCGATCCGGTCGTCAAAGGCGCGACGTTTTTGATTTGAATAATACGTCGCTCCGGCAACGCCGATCAGCACCGCCAGCCATAAAATCAAGGGAATCACTTTAAATATTTTTGAGCGCGGCTTTTTCCCGACGGCAGGATCTCTCTCAAACAGAAATTCCGTTTTCGGCGAATTTTCCCTGCCGCGCGAAAAAGTGCTTGCAGGCGGAGATTTTTCTTCCGGCGGCGGTTCTTTTTTGACTCGTTCAACCTCGGACGTTTGAAAAGGCGGCGGAGTTTTCAGGTTCGTAAAATCAAAAGCCTCGGCGGCTTGTGTTTTCGGCTTCCCGCAATTCCAACAGTGTAAATATTTGTCTTCGATTTCCTCTTTGCAGTTTACGCATTTCCACATTTTACATTTCTCCTAACTAAAAAATTAATGTCTGGTAAAGTTCTGCAAAACATGCCGCCGGAGCTGTTATTTTTTTTCAACCCTCAGATCGTAATTATCCAAAAGCTCCAAATTCCGGTCCTTTTTCTCGCCCTTGAGCGTGATTTCATAATCGCCTTGCCGGAGTTTTTTGGCGGAAACCGTCAAGCCCAACGACTTTTTGTTCCCGACATCGCGACCGGCGATCAAATTTCCGCCCGCGTCGCGCAGTTCGATTCGATATTTTACAAATTCTTCTTCGGTCTTAAATTTCAAACGCAGATAAACGCGTGCGATTCCGGCTTTCAGATTGATTTTGTTCGGCTCGTTTCCGCCGCTGCGTAAAGACGCCGAAGTCAAGCCGAATTGCGCCATCACCGGCGAATTTTGGCGGACATCTTTCGGCGTTTCCTTTTTCGGTTCGTCCGTTTGTTTGTTCGGCAAAGGCGTTTTTTGCGGCTCAATCGGTTGCGAATTTATGTTTGGCAGAACCTCAAACGGCGTTTGAGTCGGCGCTGCTTCCGGCGAGATCGTCGGGACGGGTTCTTTTGTCGGTTCGGTTTTTATATTTTCGTTGCCGATTTTGACGATTTCCGGCGAGCGCTGCCAAAAGAGCGCGATTCCGCCGATCAAAGCCAAAAGCAGAATGCCGAATGATGCGTAAACCAATTGCGGAACTGTAAAAAATCCTTTGAGACTTTCCCAAAATGAAGGTTTCGCGGTTTCCGTGATCGGCACAAAAACCGTCGATCTTTCTTTTTCATAAAGCGCGGCGGCAGTTTCAATTCTTGCCTTGCGACGCTCGGAAACTAAAAAGTTTTGTTCAAACTTTTGACGCGCGGCGGTATCGAGTTCACGACGAACGTAAGAATCGATCAGATCCGTTTCAACTTCATCGAGCCGATCGCTAAAGTCCGCGTCTGTGAAAAACCTTTCCTCAACCGCTGCCTGTTCGGTTTCGGAAAGCTCGCCCAAGAAATAGCGGATCGCGTCTTGTTCCTGAAAATCGTTATTCATCAATTATTTAGCGTCTTTTTATGCGGCTCTTTCGCAAAAATATTTTTCGCGGTCGTCGTGTTTTGGTGTGTCAAAAGCGCTCCTCCTATCTTGAACTGGCAGTTTCGGCGAAAATGTGTCGCCGATTTTTTATTTTTTTTTCAGACAATTCAAAATACATTCTTCCAATTTCTCGCGCAGACGCACCGCGCGGCTTCGCAGAGCGTTCTGCGGAATGCCTAAACTTTGCGCCAATTTCTGCCGATTCTCGATTTTGTTCCGTTTTTCGCCCTGATAATACTGGACGATAATTTTTTGGTTTTCCAACGGCAGTTCCTTGAGGCATTTGTTCAGACAGCCGAGTTTTCTTTCGTTTTCGGCTTGTTCATCCGCCAAAGCTTGCGGAAATTCGGATTCCGGCAATTCTTTCGCCAAGCGGCTTTCTTTTTCGCGAACTTTATAAATTTCGAGGATCAGCATCCGCGCGACGCCATAGACATATTGACCGACATCCAGAATTTCGCTTTCGGACAGTTTTTTGGCGGCGCGATTAAAAACCTCGTCGGCGTGAGTTTCCGCTTCATAAAACCCGCGTCCTTCGAAAAAACGGACGAGATTGCGGCGAATCCGCAGATATTTTTCGCCCGCCGCGTCGCGGTCTCCGGCACCGAGCGCCGCCAGCAATTTATCGAATGCTTCCTGCGTCAATTGCCATTTAACTTTTGCGCCGATTTCTGACATTAAAATCTATAAAATTTTTTGACGCAAAGACGCTGAGGCGCAAAGATTATCAGACTATTTTTCCTTGCGTCTGGCGTTTTTGCGTCTTTGCGTTAAATTCCCTTCTATTTCCATTCTCCCTGCAAAGTAAAAGCCGACCAGTAAAACGGATTGTCCAATCCTTTTTCTTTGATCATCGAAATTTGCGCCTTCTGCAGAGCCTTCGCCGGCGGCAAGTTTTCCTTTAACATCGCTTGATAGAATCTTTCCATCAATTTGAAAGTCGGGCGATCGTCAACCAGCCAAAGACTCGCGACGACGCTTTTCGCGCCCGCATACATAAAGGCGTGCGTGAATCCGACGAGACCTTCGCCCCAAATTTCCGCGCCCAGACCGGTTTCGCACGCGCTCAAAACAACGAGTTGGGCATTTAATCTGAGATTGTAGATCTCGTTCACACGCCAAACGCCGTCCTGTAAATTCCCTTTTTCATCGATCAGCGAAAGCACCACGCCCGAGAGTTCATTAAAGCGCGGGTCGAGCGAGCTGTGCGTGGCAAAATGCAAAACGCGATATTGGCTCAAGTCCTGTTTTCGCAAATTCGTCAAATTCGCCTCCAATCCGATCGCCGTAAAACGTTTTTCCGGCGGCACGAGCAGTGCGATTTTTTCGGCTTCCTGCCCGCTAAAAATAAGCTGTGAATATTTGCTCCGCGTGGTCGAATCAGCATTTTGTTTGAGCGCCGGAAGCAGCCGCCCGTCATTTTTATCAAAGACCGGATCGGCAATGATCGCCAGTTCTTTGGTCGTCGGCTGACGCTTCGTTTTTCGCAGCGTCGCGAGCGCCGAGACGGACGGGAGATTGATGATCTCGTTGGTCTCGATCAAAAATTGGGCGGCGGATTTCGGGTTTTTCAAAGCCGCAAACGGAATATACTGCAAAATTTCCGAGCTGACGATCAAAAGCCGTTTGTTTTCAATCGCCGCAGCAATCGGGAGAAGCAAAATTTTGCCGAGTTCGGCGGAAGTTTTCCGCAGAGCGGCGTCGGCTTTTTGAATCCGCAGTGCTGTTTGCTTTTCGGTTTCATTCGGCAAGGCTTTTCGCGGCATTTTCAGGGAACCGTAAAAAATTCGCGCGACCGCCTCGATTTTCGGGCGTTTCGGCAATTCAAAGACTTTGAGCGTTTTTTTCGTGGCGACAAACAAAAAACTGCGTTCCGCACCGATCGCGTATTCCAGCAAAACCGAATCTTCGTCTAAAACTGTCGACTGAATTTGTGCCAGACCGAGCGGTTGGGCGTCGGAAAAACTCGCAAATTTCGGATTGGCAGCGCGGATCTTTCCGACCACATCTTGAAATTCACCGAGCAAACCGGCGATTTCTTTTTCGGTCGCAGCCGCTTTTTCAAGCGATTTGGCGGCGATAAATTTTTGGCGAAGCATCTCTTTGGCATTGATCGTTTGCCTGAGAGACTTTTCTTTTTCGAGCAATTCGGCGGGAATGCCTTCGCGCAGTTCGGTTTGCCCGATCGATTCAAGCAAATTGCGCGCCCGCGCCCGTTCGCTCGCCTCTAGCGCGAGCGCGTCAAACCCTTTCGTCGGGTCGGCTTGATGCCGCCGCATCAATAGATCGATATAGAATTCGTAGTAATCCTGCTTGGTCGCAAAAAATTTGGCTTGCAAATCCTGACGGTTGAGCTTTGTCCGCGAATCTTCGATCAATCTCAGAGCCTCTTCGGTTTTCGTTTGCGCGTCGGCAAGTCGTCCGAGGCGGCTGGCGGCTTTTGCGCTGCACAAGAGCGCGACCGTTTCGCCCAGACGATTTTGGATCTTTCGATCGATCTCAAGCGCATTTGTGCAATGCGCGAACGATTTTTGAAAATCGCCTGTCAAATAAAAGATCTCGCCGAGCCGGTAAAGCGCATTCGCTTCCCAATCCGGCAATTCGGCTTCGCGAAAAACCGGCAAGCTCGCCTGCAGAAACTCGAGCGCCTTTTGCTTTTCACCTTTGTATTGCAAGATCACGCCGAGATTAACGAGCGCCTTCGCCTCTTTTATTTTGTCTTTCGATTCGCGGAAAATTTCGAGCGCTTCGGTCTGAAACTCCGATGCTTTGTCAGTTTTGCCGAGCTTTAAACTCAAGAGCGCGAGATTGTTCAAATTTGCCGCTTCGTTTGCCCGCAGACCGAGTTTGCGGTTGAGTTCCAAGGATTTTTCATAATATTCGACGGCTTGCGGATAATCGCCCAAATCATCGTAAGCCGCGCCCAAATTGTTCAAACAAAAGGTTTGATTGATCTCATTGCCGAGTCCGCGAAAAATTTCAAGCGCTTGTTTCAGATTTTCGATGGCTGCCTGAAATTCGCCGACATTTTTTTGAACCGCGCCCAAATTTACCAAAGTGACGGCTTGCTGCGACTTTTCGCCGATCTCCCGACGAATTTTGAGCGCCTTTTCGAGAAATTCGACGGCTTTTTCGGGTTCCCCCAAATCGTCATAAGTTGAGCCGATATTGTGCAAAGTCCACGCTTCCTGAATGCGGTCATTTTCTGCCTGAAAGATCGGTAAGATCTCTTCAAATTGTTTTAAAGCCTGCCGCGGTTGTCCTAAGTCGGAAGCGATCAAAGCCAAATTTCCGCCGACTTTGGCAATCCCTTTTTGGTCGCCGAGCGAACGGTAAATTTCGAGCGTTTGGCGGGAAAGCTCTTCGGCTTTTTTCAGATCTTCCAACTTAAAATAGACCGCCGCTTCGTTTGACAAAACCTGCGCGAGCTGCGGAAAAGTTTTGATCTCGCGGAAAATTTGCGCGGACTTGGCTGAATTTTCGACCGACTTTTGCGGGTCGTTGAGCCGGATGCGGAGAATTCCAAGATAATAATAAACAAAGGCTTCGCCGAAACGATCTTCGGCGGTTTGAAATAGCGGAAGCGATTCGGTAAACGCTTTGACGGCTAAATTAGTCGCGTCCGCTTGTCCTGAAAACCAAACTAAAATCGCTTGGTCGTAAAGTTTTTCGGCTTCGATCCGGCTTTTGTCTTTGGCATTTGACGGGCGCAAAACGTCGAGTTGGATCTC
>JBBQOA010000029.1:0-15564 GCA_038330465.1 Pyrinomonadales bacterium | reverse complement strand
GGCTGGATCGCCGCGATCATTTTAATGGTTCCGCTCAATATTCTTTTTCTCGTCGAAACGATTATGGTCATTACTACCGGCAAACGAATGGGCGATAATTTGGGCACAACTTTTGTGACGAAAGCTTAGTGAGATTGAGTTTGTCTGATCGATCGCCTTAACTTATGCGCGAAGATTACGACGAGTTTAAAGCCTCGTGAACTTTCGCTTTTGATTGTTTCTACAAAATAATACTTGAATTCTTCTGCAAAATCTTGTTTTAAGTGGTGTCTTTATGTTAAATTCACGATACGAGTTTTAGACTTCCGATCAGAATTAATTATTTTTAATTACAACAAAAAAAAGGAGATTTCTAAATTATGCAAAATATGGGCGGTAAAACCGCGCTTGGTGTTGATGCAAATGTCGGGGCAATGCTCTGCTATTTGCCGGTTTGCGGTATCAGTCTGATTTACAGCATTATCGTCTTGGTAACTGAAAAAACCAATAAAACAGTGCGGTTCCACGCATTTCAATCGTTGCTGCTGACTGCCGCATTTACTGTCTCATTTATTGTCGTGGCAATTATCGGCACGATTTTAGGTATTGTCACCGGTTCCCTCGCAATCGGCACGTTATTCTTACTTGTCTATGCGGTTGTATTTTTTGCATGGATAGGTTTAATGATTTTTGGCTGCATCAAAGCTTTTCAAAACGGCAGCCTTAAACTTCCGGTCATCGGCGATATGGCGGACAAATGGGCATAAATTTATAGTTTAATTCAAAATAGAAAAGGGTAAGTTTGAGGCTTACCCTTTTTTGCTATTTACCGAAAACACGTTTGAAAATTTTTTCGACATTCCGCAAATAATGCGTGACATCGAAGACGCAGGCAATTTCTTCTTCCGAAAGTTTCGCGGAAATGTCCGCGTCTTTCATGACTAATTCTTTATAATCGCCGCCTTCGTCCCAAACCTCGATCGCATTTCTCTGCGTGTAAACATATGCGTCTTCGCGCGAAACGCCTTTTTGCGTCAAGGCAAGCATCAATTGTCCGCTGAAGACAAGCCCGCGCGTCAGATTCAAATTCTTCAGCATATTTTCGGGATAAACAACAAGATTATCCAAAAGCGAAGTCGTTTTCGCGAGGATGTAATCGAGCGCGGCGCTTGAATCGGGCAAAACGATGCGTTCGGCGGACGAATGCGAAATATCGCGTTCGTGCCAGAGCGCGACGTTCTCTAACCCGACGATCGCATTGGCGCGAATGGTGCGCGCCATTCCGCAAATTCTTTCGGAAAGGATCGGATTGCGTTTGTGCGGCATTGCGCTTGATCCTTTTTGCCCCGCGCGGAACTTTTCCTGCGCCTCGCGGACTTCCGTCCGCTGCCAATGGCGAACCTGGAGCGCGATCTTTTCGAGTGACGACGCAATTATCGCGAGCGTGCAGAGATATTCGGCGTAACGGTCGCGCTGAATGACCTGCGTCGAAACATCCGCCGCGGCGATCCCGAGTTTCGCGCAGACACGTTCTTCCGTCTCCGGCGCGAGATGCGCAAAAGCGCCGACCGCGCCCGAAATTTTCCCGACCGAAATCATTTCTTTGGCTTTTTCAAGACGTTCTTTGTTGCGTTTGAATTCCGAAAACCAGAGCGCCCAAACAAGTCCGAAGCTCGTCGGTTCGGCGTGAATGCCGTGCGTTCTGCCGATCTGCGGCGTGTCTTTGAATTCAAAAGCGCGGCGTTTTAAAACCGCTAAAAGCGCGTCAGTTTTCGGCAGCAGAACTTCACAAGATTCTTTCAAAAGCAAAGCATTCGCCGTGTCAACAACATCCGACGAAGTTAGACCGTAATGGACGAAACGCGCCGCGCCGCCGATATTTTCCGCCAAATTCGTCGTAAAAGCGATCACGTCGTGGTCGGTCGTTTTTTCGATCTCGTTGATTCTTTCGACCGTAAATGCCGCTTTCGATCTTATTTGTTCGAGCGCGTCGGGCGGGATAATTCCGTCTTCAGCGTGAACTTCACAGACGGCGATCTCGACATCGAGCCATTTTTGAAACTTATTTTGGAGCGACCAGATCGCGCCCATTTCGGGTAAAGTGTAGCGTTCAATCATAAACGATCATTTTAACGCGGGAGGCGCCAAGACGCGAAGACGCGAAGGTAATTTATTCGGATAATTGGTCTTCAATGTTATTGTTAAGATCTTTGCGCGGCGGCTCCGGCGCGTTTTCGCGTTGAATTTCTTCTTCTGAATTTTCGTTGACCTCCGTATCTTGATCGCCGAGCACGTCTTCGATATAAACCATCTGCACGAAAACGACGGCGACGGCGAGCAGCGGCGTCGCGAGGATCAGCCCGACACCGCCGATCAGCACGCTCAGCGCAAGCTGCGCGACAACCGTCAGCGCGGGCGGCAGTTCGACCGTTTGGCGTTCGATATACGGCGTCACGAGATTTGATTCGATAAGCTGCACGATGATGAACAGAATCAGCACATAGAGTGCGCTGATCGGGCTTTCGATAAACGCCAGAAGAATCGCGGGAACAGCAGAAATAATCGGTCCGAAATTCGGGATGAACGATAAAAGTCCGGCAATTAAACCGAGCGTCAGCGACAACGGCACGCCGAGAATCCACAAACCGATCCATGTCAGCAAGCCGATAAAGATCATCGAAGCCGTTTTGCCGATCAGCCACCAGCTCAGGGTCGTGCCGATCTCCGATAAAACCTCCAGCACGCGCGGGCGCACCTCAAGCGGAAAAAGTTTCGTCAAACCATTCGCATAAAAACGCGGTTCGCTCGCCAGATAGATTGCCAAGAGAACCATCACCAAAAAATTTCCGAGCGCGCCGACGGTCGAAGAAAAATAGCCGCCGACGCTGGTTAAAACACTCGCCGCGTCAACTTTTTTCATAATGTCGTCGGCACCCGGAAGCTGTTCGATGATGGTTTTTCCCCAATTGAATTGCGAAATATAGACGCCGGCTTGTTTTGCCGATTTGGGCAGCTCGTCGCGCAAATGCCGAACCTGTTCGGCGATCGACGGCGCGAGCAGCGCGATCGCACTCGCCAAAATCACCAAAAGCAAAAACGAAACGAGCAGAATCGAGACGCCTTCGGAAAGTTTTGTGTAACGATTAACGAGATCCGCCAAACCGCGCAGGAAGATCGCCAGCAAAATCGCGCCGAATAAAAGCAGAATGACGTCGAAAATGTAAATGATTGCCAGCACGAGCAAAATCGCGAGGATCACGACACCGACCGTGATCAAAACTTTTTTGGTAAATTCGATTGTTTTCTCAGTATTTGAAGCCATTTTGGTTACTGCAAAATATATCGCAAAAATTTATCGACTGAAAGTTTGAAAGTCTGAATTCACACAAGTTAACATAGATCAGGAGAAAAAGTCGGGCGCGGCGGCGTGAACCGCTGCGCTCAACTTCGACCGATTCGGGCGACACATTGGCTGCCGCAATCGCCTTTGACATTATTTATTTGGCAAAATTAAGCCTGATTTTGGTCTATTTTATATTATGGGAGACAGACAGCAAGTTGATTATTGGATTGATTTTGGCGACGAAACCTCGCCCAAATCGCTCAAAGGTCGCGCAACCTGGCACGAAGGTCGCCGCCAACGCGTGATCGTTTCGATTCTTTTGGAAATTCATCTGATGGCGTGGAGCGAGGTCATTCCGAAAAGCGTCCGGAGTTTTAAGGTTGAAAAAGCCTTCTGGCAGGACGACGCCGGTGCCGACGACGACGACACGCAAGCCGCGCACTGCGTTCCGCGCCAGCTCGTTATCAACGGTAAGCATCCGCACGATATTTTGGCGAAATATTCTGCTGACAGAAGAGATTTTGTGCAGGGATTTTTCGGCAAAACCGATCTTTTGCCCGTGAATTTCAACAAATGCGATTCGCGCGCCGAGCGCGTTCCGCAGGTAAATATCGCCGAAGGTTTTCGGAAAGCCTGCCGCGCCGCGATGGTCAGCGGGCAAATGACCGGAAAAATCACGCCGCAAAACGTCGGAGCCTCGGTCGCCAATGCCTACAGCGAATACACATATTCCGCCCGGACAACCTACGGCATCTGCATTAATCGTCTGAAACAAAAATTAACGCGTCCGGCGATCAAACCGAAAGACAAAGACCGTTGGAAAGAACAACTTATCATCACGCAAAGTTATTCGCAGGAAGTCAATAACACGGCGGCTTTCAGCGAAAATGTCCGGCTCGCGGAAGTTCAAGATCTGATCGATCTCTACAAGACTTTTTAGCAGATGTTTAAAAGGTCGAAAATGATCAAGCATCAGAAAAGGGGCGCCGGTGACGGGCGTCCCTTTTCTCTTTTTTCAAATAGATTCTTTTGATTAAATAAAACCTTTATCGATCAGCAATTCGGCATTCAAGACAGCCGAACCCGCCGCGCCGCGCACGGTGTTATGCGAAAGCGAAACAAACCGGTAATCGAAGATATTATCGGGGAAAAGACGTCCGACGGTGATCGTCATGCCTTTTCCGCTGTCGCGGTCGAGACGCGGCTGCGGGCGCGACGGTTCATCGCAAACGTCAATGAATTTCTTCGGCGATGAATAAAGGTTAAGCGACGGAAACTTGTTCATCGCTTCGACAATGCCTTCGAGCGTCGCCGTGTTTCTTAAATTCACCCTGACCGAAGCCGTGTGACCGTCGATCACGTGAACGCGGAAACATTGTGCCGACACCGTAAAATCGGCTTTTTCGATGACGCCGTCAACAAATTGCCCCAAAATCTTCTGCGCTTCGGTTTCGACCTTCGGTTCTTCGCCCGCGATATACGGCACGACATTATCGGTAATATCGAGGCTCGGGACGCCCGGATAACCTGCGCCCGAAATCGCCTGCAGCGTCGTCACGACGACCGATTCAACGCCGTATTTACGATGGATCGCAGCCAGCGGCGGCGCAAAACTGACAACCGCGCAATTCGGATTCGTGACGATAAACCCGGTCGTAAAACCGCGCTTTTTCTTTTGCACATCGATCAGATCCGTGTGTTTATGATTGATCTCAGCGATCAGCAGCGGCACGTCTTCGTCCATTCGATACGACGAAGAATTACTGATCACCGGATAACCTGCCCGCGCAAAAGCTTCTTCGGTTTCACGCGCGACCGACGACGGCAAACTCGAAAAAACCAGATCGCAATCAAGCGGCGGGGCAATCGGCTGAACCATCAGCTCTTTGACAAACTCAGGCATTCCGCCCGCCAGCTTCCACGCACACGCTTCGACAAACGATTTTCCCGTCGAACGGTCCGAAGCCGCGAGCGCAGTTATTTCAAACTGCGGATGATTTTCAAGAAGTTGTATAAAACGCTGTCCGACCGTTCCCGTCGCACCCAAAATTCCGACTCTGTATTTTTTGCTCATAATTCTAAAAGTAGAAAGTTTAATTGAGGCAGACGAAAAAGAAAAGCGCGGTTTGTTTTTTATCAGTTCCCGTGCTTTTCTGCCGCCGACAAAATTTTAGCTTGAATTATTAAAAGTCTTTGAAAGTTCGAAGTTCCGGATCAACGCCGCTTCAACGTAAAATTTCCGCTTTGCGTCTTTAATTTTGAATCGACGATCGCATAACCCGCGCTGATCGTATCGCCCGTGACCGTTGCCGAAATCGCTCCGCTTTGCCCGTCGTCCATCGTGCCGCTCAGATCCAATTTCCCTTCACCGCTTATTTTGCCTTTCATATCGGCGCTTCCCGTCAAACCGTTTGACGCTTCAAAAAAAGCTTTGACGTTTCCATCCGAATCGACCGAATCGATCCGCAAAAGAAAATCGCCGGTTTTGTTATACGTGACATTTTTGCCGCTTCCGGTATAAGTTCCCGTCGCGAGCCGCGAATTCTCGCTTGATGATGCGCCGCCGCCGCCGCTCCGATCATCCGGCGTCGATTTCGGAGAAGGTGCTGGCGAAATGGTTGGCGCGGCGGTTGCCGACGGTGTCGGAGTCGTCTTTCCGGAATTCATCCAATCGGACTGACATTTGCAGCCCAAAATGATCAGCAAGCACACCACGACGATCAAAGAAGTTAAATTTTCATTTATATTTTCCTTGGCTAATTTTCCGGAACTTCGTCGATCGTGCCCATCGGTACATCGTTTTGACACGAATAAAGTCGTTTGAATGTCAGCACAAGCCCGCGCATAATCCCGTGTTTTTCGACGGCTTGGATCGAATAATCCGAACAGGTCGGGCGAAACCGGCAAGCCACCGTGCCTTCGAGCAATGGTCGTCCGACGGCTTGATAAATATGCACGACGCCGATATACACACGCGCCGACAGCTGGTTTTCAGGCTGCCGCGAAACGTCGATGATAAACGCCAGCCCGAAAACCAGGATGATCGACGCAATAATTACTTTGGTCTTTGTTCTCATGCATTTCCGCAATGCGGACAACGCGGCAAACCCTGCATCCGGCTTTGACCGCAGCTCTGACACGGAAAGACGTTGCCTTGCGGTCTGGTCAAAACGTAGATCAGCAAACCGAGTAAACCGAGCAGCGCAAACCACGCCTTATTTGGATTGTCGCCACGCGCCAGCGCGTCTTTTTTAATATATTTAAAGATTACGACGATAACGACGATGGCGATTGCAAATATGAATAACAATACCAACAAATAAATGACCAACATCACGCCGACAACACCGCAGGCAGCGGCATCGTTCTGAGCAAAGACCGGCAAAATCAAACTCAGAATCATTGACAAAAACAATCCGATTTTTTTCATTAATCAAGCTCCTACAAAAATGGTTACAGATTTCTTTCTACGTCATAATAAGGTTAAATACTTAAAAAGAACAATCAAAAATCAAATAATTTTGCGATATTTCAGCAAGGTTTTCGCAAATCGCCAAGGCTAACCTTTCAAAGCTTCTTTCATTCGGCGGACGCCTTCCGTCATTCGCTCTTCCGGATTGCAGAAAGAAACGCGCAGAAAGCCCTTTGCTTCCGAGCCGAACGCAATTCCGGGAACGGTGATAACGCGGTGCTGCAGAAACTTTTCCGCCGTCTCCAGATCGTCGCCGATGCTCCGCACGTCAACCATCGTGTAAAACGCGCCTTCGGGCGAAGTTCCCCGAAGTCCTAATTCCGTTTGCAGCAGATCGATCAAAAATTCGCCGCGTCCTTTATAAATTTCACGCGCTTCGGCTTTCGCTTGTTCGGCTTCTTCCGTCCAGCCGAGCAGCGAGGCTTTTTGCGAAATGGTCGAAGTGCAAACCGTCAAAAATCCGTGCAAGGTCAGCGCAGCTTTAACGACATCGGTCTGCGAACTCGCCACCCAACCGACGCGCCAACCCGTCATACTCAAAGATTTCGACAAACCGGAAACAATGATCGTTCGATCGTAAAATTCCGACGCCGAATGCGGCTTTTCGGTAAAATAAAGTTCGCTGTAAATTTCGTCGGAAATCAGATAAATTCCCGTCTCTCGCAAAACTTCGGCGATCGCTTCCAAATCGGCTTTCGTAAAGATCTTGCCCGTCGGATTCGAGGGCGAAATAACGACCGCCACTTTCGTTTTCGGCGTGATGCGCGATTTAAATTCTTCAATATCGAACGCAAAATCTTTGGCGGCGGGCAAACTGTAAAAAACCGGTTCGCCGCCCGCGATCCGGACGCAATTTTCATACGCCGGAAACGACGGATTCGGGATCAAAACCTCGTCGCCTTCTTCGACCAACGCCAAAAAAGCGGCGGTCATTGCTTCCTGCGAACCGACCGTTACACAAACCTGATTGGCTTTTAAGTTCAAATGCGGATATTGTTCGGCGATCTTTTCGCGCAGCGCCAGCAATCCGGCGTGATTGGTATAGCCGTTTTGTTCGTCAAGCGTGACACGCGCCGCTTCGGCACGCATAAATTGCGGCGTCGGCAGATCGGGTTCGCCCAAACCGAAATTGATCGAATCGGGCAGAGCACGTTCAAATATTTGTCTAATCAAAGTCGGCGCGACGCCCTGCAGACGCTTCGGAACGCGAAATTCATTTTGTTTTTGAACAGGATTCATATATTTTACTCTTGTTAACTTTTTATAAATTCTAAAACTGCGGGCAAAAAATCAGTGCAAACAAAGTTTATAACAACTTCCGACAAAATCGAACTCTTCGTCGCGGATTGGCTTTTGCCCGTCGAAACAAAAAAACGCGGCGCCGTCCTGATCGTTCACGGTCTCGGCGAACATTGCGGGCGTTACGTCGGCGTTGCCGAATTCCTTAATTCGCACGGCTTTGCAGTGCGCGGCTACGATCATCGCGGACACGGCAAATCGGCGGGCAAGCGCGGTGCGATCGACCACGAAAATGCCCTGCTCGACGACGCCAAACTCGTTTTCGACGATTTCGCCGAAAACCAAACCGAAAAACCTTTTTTGCTCGGACACAGTATGGGCGCGACGGTCGCGCTCCGGATCGCGGTCGAAAAGATCATCGCGCCGCGCGGTTTGATCCTTTCATCGCCTGCCCTCACCGCCAATCTTTCATTGACGGACAAATTGAAATTAAATCTCGGTCGCCTGACGCCGAATGTCGCCGTTTCAAACGGACTTAAAGTCGAATATATTTCGCACGACGCGCAGGTCGTCGCGGATTATCGAAACGATCCGCTCATCCACGACCGGATCACGCCGCGCCTTGCCCGTTTCATTCTCGATTCAGGTCGCGAAAGTTTGACGAAATCCGCCGATTTCCGCACTCCGACCTTGCTTTTGGTTGCCGGCGACGACCGTTTGGTCGAGGCAAAAGGCGCGAAAACATTGTTTGGAAAGCTGCCGAAAGATTTCGCCGAAATGCATATTTACGAAAAATTTTATCACGAGCTTTTCAACGAAACGACCGCCGAACGCGCCGCGGTTTTCGCCGATTTGAAAGATTGGCTTTTCCAGCAAAGCCGATAAATATCTGAAAATTAATTTCCCGCCAAAGCACCGAAAAAACCGTTCTCTTCGAGCTGATTTTGACTCTCGATGCCGGTCAAAATGAGTATTTTAATTTTCCCGCCGCGCCCAGCCTTTCTCATTATGTGTATATGCCTGACTTTGCGCCTCGGTAAAGCCGCGCGCGGCGCGTTCGCATTCAAATCTTTTGACGACAAGATCCGGAAATTCAAATTCGATCACGTTGAACGAATTCGTTTCGCCGCGTTCGCGTGTCGAAGTCGCCGTGCCAGCCTGAATAACCAATGCGCTGCGTCCCGAATCCAATTTATACCGCGCCGCCGGCGGCGCCGCGCGGTTGATGTAAAGATTTCCCGACAGAAAAACGTCAGCGCCGCAATCGGCGATCTGCGACATCGCCCGTTTGGCGTTGTCAACAATATCGCTTTCATCAAATCCGGCGGGCAGATCGAACGGATGATGCGTAACGACCATTTTCAGCATTTTTTTGCCCAAATCACCCATTCTCTCGCGGACTGCGGCGATCTGTCGGTCGTTGCTCCGTCCGTCGTTGATGGTCAGCGCACGCGCCGTGTTAATGCCGATCACGGCGATTTCCTTGTCGGCGAAAAAAGGTTGTAAGTTCTCGGTTATATACTTCTTATATTTTTCGAGCGGCGTCACAAAACGCGCAAAAACATTGTGCATCGGAATATCGTGATTGCCCGGCACAATGATCTGCGGCGGCGGCAGAGAATCGAGAAAATGCCGCGCTTCGATAAATTGTGCCGACCGCGCGCGCTCCGTCAAATCGCCCGAAACGATCGTCAGATCCGGCGCGATCTCCGTGATCTTTTCGCGCAGACGCTCGGCAATCTCATAATCAACGTGCCCGAAATGAATATCTGAAATATGTATGAGCGTCCGCATAACAACAAATTAAATTTCAACGAAATTCTACTTCATAAATTCATCCGGCGAAAGCGCGCGGTGGGTGAAGCGGAGTTTGCGGACGGCGCCTTTGAACCAGTAGATCTTGTTTTGGCGGACGCCGATCGAGGTTTTGCCTTTGCCGAAGGGTTTTGTCGTGAGCTTGCCGGAAAGTTCGAGCTTGCCGTTGATGTAATGACGCATTTCCGCGCCGTCGAAAACAAGCGCGACGTGAAACCATTGCCCCGTCGGATGTTTAAAATTCTCGGCGTAGAGCGCCGAGCGGTTGTCGCCCGATTTGATGAAGGTGTCGAGAAACCAATCTTTTTCGCCGAGCCGGATTTCGAGCAATGCGCGGCTTTCCGTGTTTTCCGTATCTTCGATATGAAACCAGCGCTGCTCCGCGCCGCCGCCCGCGTCGGGGCGAAAAACGGCTTCGATGGTAAAAGCTGTCGCACCTACGAGCGGATTTTCGTTGATCAGCAGCGCGTCGCGCACGCCGTCAAACAAAACGGCTTTGCCCGCATCGGTTTTGATAATTTGCGGATTGCCCAAAACTTCCGGCTTGTTGCCGCCGATCTTTTTGAGATTATCGATCTTCCACGTCACGGATTTTCGACGCGGTTTATTTTCCTGAGCAAATCCCGTCAGCGTGAAAACAAGCAAAAACAGGGCGGCAAATATTTTCATGGGTTTCAATAAAAGCTAAACAAACATCTTGCCCGGATTCAAAATGCCGTGCGGGTCGAAAACTTTTTTGATGCCTTTCATTATCGCAAGCGTCGGCGCATCGATCGCCATATTTAAATATGCAGCTTTGACGTAGCCGATGCCGTGTTCGCCGGAGATCGAACCGCCGAGTTGGACGGAGAGCGCGAAGGTTTCTTTGACGCATTTCCGCGCCCGCGCAATCGATTCGGCATCGTCGCGGTTGCAGAGGAAATTGACGTGAATATTGCCGTCGCCGGCGTGTCCGAAATTGGCGACGAAGGTGTTGTGTTTTCTGCCGATCTCTTCGACTTGCCGAATTAATTCGGGAACGCGCGAGCGCGGCACGACGACATCTTCGTTGATCTTTAATGTGCCGTATTTCATCAGGCTCGGCGAGATTGCGCGGCGCACGTCCCAGAGTTTGTCTTCTTCTTCCTTATTGCGCGAACGGAGTATGTCGAAACCACCGTTTTCCCGCAAGATCCGCTCGATCATTTGCGCGTTGCGCTCGACTTCTTCGCGAAAGCCGTCAACGGCGACGATTAAAATCGCGTTCGCATCCGCCGAGAGTCCGAATGCGAAGTTTTCTTCGATCGCTTTGATGCAGTGTTTATCGACAACTTCCATCGCCATCGGCAGCAAACCTTCGGGCGTGAAGCGCGTCAGAACTTTGCACGCTTCTTCCATCGATTTGAACGAGGCGCGCACGGTCGAAGTCGCTTCGGGCATCGGCAATAATTTCAAAGTCGCTTCGGTGATGATCCCGAGCATTCCTTCCGATCCGCACAGCAGTCCGGTCAGATCGAAACCGACGACATTTTTGACCGTCCGCCCGCCGGTGCGGATAATTTCGCCCGTCGCGGTGACGACTTCTAATCCTAAAACGGAATGTTTCGTGACGCCGTATTTCGGAGTCCGCATCCCGCCCGCGTTTTCGGCGATGTTGCCGCCAATGTAAGAATCTTTATAGCTCGCGGGATCGGGCGGAAACAATAATCCGTGTTTTTCGACCGCTTGCTGAAGCGCGAAAGTCGTCAGTCCGGGCTGGCAAATAACATAAAGATCGTCCGGATTGATCTCGATGATCTTGTTCATCCGGTCGGTGCCGATGACAATTCCACCATCAACCGGAACCGCGCCGCCGGTGTAGCCGACACCGCCGCCGCGCGCCGTCACGGGAAACAAATATTCATTGGCGAGTTTTAAAATTTCGACCATTTGCGCGGTGCTTTCGGGAAAAACAACCGCTTCGGGCGGAAATTTCTCTTTGACCGCATCCGCGCCGTATGGCTCAACTTTGTCGGGTTCGACAAGGACATTTTCCGCGCCGACGATTTTGGCTAATTTCTCCAAAACTTCCGGTTTCGAAGCATTCGTCACCGCGCGCGGTTTGGCGTTGAAATGGATTGATTGATACATATCTAAGACTACTTCAGCGCGTTTCGACTTTGAATTTTTTCAATTAATGAACCGCGATTTGCAAATAAAAAAGTAAAAGGCACAAGCATTAAAATTAAATTAATTATCCACCACCCATCTAGAAGTTTCCAGGAATAGTCATTGCGATAAATTAAGAATGTCATCTGCATTAAAACCGGCGTAATTGAAGAACTTATTACGATCAAAACCCATTTAAGAAAAAAGCGATTTGTATTTTTTCGGAAAACAACGTTCCAAAATATTGCCGAAATACTCAAACCAAGAAACAGCCAGGCTAAACCGATCGTGACTTTCGGACTGTCATCAGGAAAGTTAATATCCGTTAAATTAGGACTTGTAAAATAATCTTGTAAAAGAAAGATCAAAAGAACAAAAATCGTCCCTAAAATGCCAAAGCAAATTCCTTCTAAAACCGAACCGGATATTTTTTTCTCTCGCATCATAGTTTACTGATCCTTGAATAAAACTTGCTTGACCAAATAAGCTCGATTATATTTTATTTCGGCAAAACAGAAAAACCGATCTTCTCTGCCGCTTCAGAAAGTTTGTCGTCACAGCAAACAAAAATTCTGCCTTTCGGTTTTTCAAAACACCAAACCAAAGCGGCAGAAAGCTGTAAGGCATCGAGCGTTCGCAAATTTTGAGTTTCGATTAGATTTTTGGCAAGTTCGCGGACTTTTTCGGATGGCAGAATTTCGCGCCAGTTTTCGCTTTGAATTTCCAGACGATTGACGGCTTCGTTGTAAGCGGTTTGAGAAATTTGATTTCCCTGCAAAAGACGTTTTAATGCGCTTTGTCCCTCAATCGAACTCGCCCACCAAGCAACTATTTTATATTTTCGGCGCAATCCGCGAAGTTGTGAACTTTTTTCCTGAAAACAGCAAAGCGGAACAATCGCGCTCGTGTCCCAAAATGTCTGATTAGTCTTCATCACGTTCTGCCCGTATTGCTTCAACGATTTTTTCCAAAGAAATTTCGGGCGCATCCGTGTCCCAAAAATCTTCCGGCAATTCGTTTTTCGGCAAGCGCATTAAACCTTGTGAAACGAGAATTTGTTCCTCGCTATTTTCATCAAAAGGCAAGATTCGGGCAATTACTTCATTATTATCTTCAACGATAATTTCATCGCCGTCCTTTACTTTTTCAAGATACAAACCCAAGTTTTGCTGTAATTCGCTGACACTGATTGTTTGCATTTCTGTATAACCTCAAACCGAATGATACAACATTTTTCTTTAACTAAAAATCGCCCGCCAAACCGAAAGTTTCGTAGCGCGGTTCATTGTTCGAGCTTTGGAGAATGTAGAAAACGCGTTGACCGTTAACGGCGCGCGTGATTGCCGCGTCCGTTTTGCCGTCGCCGTCGTAATCACCGAGCTTGACGACGTCCGACGACAAACCCCAGCGAATTATTTGTAATTGCGAATCGGACGAGCGCAAAATGTAAAAAACTCTCTGCCCCGATTCGTTGCGAATCACGGAAATATCCGCCGCGCCGTCGCCGTCCCAATCGGCACGTCCGGTGAAAAATGCGTCATTGCTCAAACCCCATTGAACCGCGTAAAACTGATTGTCCGACGAACGGCGGACATACCAGACTCGTTGCCCGTTTTCGCTTCGTGCGACCGCGAGATCGGCTTTGCCGTCCTTGTCAAAATCGTTCGGCGCGGGAACATCGCCCGATTGCCCGAAATATTCATAGCGAATGTTTCCGGTCGAACTTTCGATGATATACCAAGTTCCGGCGCGAAAAACCGCGAGATCAAACGCGCCGTCGCCGTCATAATCGGCAGCCGCGAAAAAATCGCCGAGGCTCGAACTGCCCCAATGCGTTTCTTCCAAAGTGTTGGTCGAGCTTTTGAAAACGCGCCATAAAACGTCCGCATTATACCGCGCCGTCGAAAAATCGGAACGTCCGTCGCCGTCAAAATCAACTGTCAGCGAAACCGAATCGCCGGGCTGTCCGATCTGTTTTTCGGTGAAATTTCCATTCAAACTGCTCAAGGAATAAAACGAATTATTCGAGTTTCGGTAAACGGTCAGATCCGTCCGCCCGTCGCCATCGAAATCGTTGTAGGCGCTGTTTGCCAGATGAATCTGCCCGCGAATCTCGGTCGCATTTTGATTGTTTATGTAAATATAGGTTCGGTTGGTCCGCAAATCCGCAAGCCCTTGCGCGGTTAATCCGATACTTGAGGAAATCGTGCCGCTTTGTCCGCCGTTATTTATCAAGATGCCGATGATTGATGAGCCGATACCGCCGACCGGCGCACCGAAACCGATTCCCACAACTGTTGCGGGAGCGGATAAATTTTCGTAGCTGCAGCTCAATGAAAGCTGTGTTTCGGCTTGATTAAGCGTCATCAGACAGACTCCTTTGCCTGACGAACTGCTCGTCGGAACAACCTGCAAACCCGAAAGATTAGCAACAAATTTTTGCTGTGCCTGAACCGAAATTGAAAAAATCGAAATGAGTAAAACTAAAATTCCTTTTGTCATATTGCTTTTTTAATACCAAAAATCCGCTTTTTATTTCCGCGTAAAAGCTTTATCCGAAAAGGCTCGGCTGAGAGTCTTCTTCGGGTTCGTAGCCTTCGGGAAACCAGCGATATTTTTCGAGATCGCATTTACCCTTTTCGCTAAAAACAACGCCTTCGTCTTCGAGAATTTTTTGCTGAATATTGTGCGGCAAGAGTAATTTATCGGTCGAGCATTTCCCCTGCGAATTAATGACGCGCTGCCACGGAACATTTTCGGTTTCTGCCGCGTGCATCACATAGCCGACGGTCCGTGCCGTGTAGCCTTCGCCGAGCATCACGGCGATCTGCCCGTAAGTCATCACTCTGGCGGGCGGAATTTCGCGGACGATCTTGTAAACTCTTTCGCGGTATGTTTTGTCATCAACATTCATAGAGGAATTTTAGCCACGAATGACACAAATTGCACGAATCAAACGCAAAATAATTCGTGTTATTTGTGTCATTCGTGGCTGATTTTTATCGACGGTTGCCGATTCTTAATCTTAATTCGCGCAGTTTCAGATCCAATTCTTCGGGCGTCATTCCGGCGTATTTGAGCGGCAAAAACCGGCGGCTCGAAGATTCGAAAACGGCGAGAAGTTCCATATATTCCAATAATTCAATATCGCGGCTCGGGAAATAATCGTTCGCAGCGCGGATGAAATGTTCTTTTTGAACGGTTGCGCCGTCGTCCGTTTCGCGGGCGGCGTCGTCGTTTGCCATCAGCAGCACGGCTTCGACATCAGCGTTTGAGTAACCGACAAGTTTAACGGAAAATTCTTCCTTGAGCTCAGCGAGGTCAACGTCCGTTTTGATCTTGTTTTTTCGCAGAAGCGCTTTCGCGACCTGTTCGACTTCTTCCGAAGTTTGCGAATAAAGAAACGGAATTTTGCGGTCGAGCCGTCCGGCGCGTTTAAGGTCAACGTCGAGCTTGTCGGGGCGATTCGTCATCACGAGAAAAAGAATGCGCCCGCGATTCGAGGTGTCGGACATAAATTCTTTGATGCGGGCGATGACGCGCGAAGAAGTTCCGCCGTCGCCGTCGCCGTCCGAGTTTCCGAAGGCGC
>JBBQOA010000028.1:0-15580 GCA_038330465.1 Pyrinomonadales bacterium | reverse complement strand
ATATTTATTTCCCGACGACCGCCGCCTATCTCGCGTTCATCGAAACGCTCGACCACAAGGAAATGGTCGGCGTTAATCCGGAAGTCGCGCACGAACAAATGCCGGGACTTTCGATGATGCACGCCGTCGCGCAGGCTTGGGAAGCCGGAAAACTTTATCATATCGATCTCAACGACCAATATCCGGGACGCTACGATCAGGATCTGCGGTTCGGTTCCGTCAGTCCGAAACAATCCTTCTGGCTCGTCAAATTTTTGGAAGACGTCGGTTACAGCGGAATGCGCCATTTCGACGCGCACGCCTACCGGACGGAAGATTACGACGGCGTCAAGGAATTTGCGCGCGGCTGTATGCGAACTTATCTGATCTTTAAAGATAAAGCCGAACGCTGGAACAATCACGAAGAAATTCAATCGATCCTCGCCGAGATCGAAGAAACCAACAAAAATAATCAGGTCGGCAAATTCAGCGCGGAAGGCGCGGCAAAACTTCTCGCGACAGAATTTGACCGCCACGAAATCGCGTCAAAAGGCTTGAAATACGAACGGCTCGACCAATTGACGATGGAAGTATTGCTCGGCGTCGATTAGCTTTCTTTAAGTCTCAAGTCCCAAGTTGGATTCGAAATAATCCGGAACTCGGAACTTGAGACTTGGAACTTTGAATTCTGGGATTATGAAAATTCTAAACTGGGGATTGATCGGCGCGGGCGATATTTCGCGGAAACGGGTCGCGCCCGCGCTTCGTGATCTGGCAAATTGTAATCTTGTCGCGGTCAATCGCGCGCGTGCCGATCTTGCCGAAGAATTTGCGACGGAATTTGGCGCGAAAAAATGGTTTGCGAATTGGGAAGAATTGCTTACCGACAAACAGATCGAAGCCGTCTATATCGCGACGCCCGTCTTTCTGCACGCGCGGCAAACGATTGCCGCCGCGCGGGCGGGAAAACACGTTTTGTGCGAAAAACCGATGGCTTTGAGCGTCGCCGAATGCGACGAAATGATCGCCGCCTGCGCGGCACACGGCGTTAAACTGGGCATCGCTTATTACCGTCGTTTTTATCCCGTCATCAACCGGATCAAAGAGATCATCGCGGCGGGCGAACTCGGCAAAATCTCGTTTGCCCAGATCAATTCTTTTGAAGAGTTTAATCCGTCGCGCGAACATTCCCGCTATTGGCTGCTTGAAAAGGAAAAAAGCGGCGGCGGTCCGATGATGGATTTCGGCTGTCACCGTTTGGAAGTTCTGGAAAATCTTTTCGGTCAAATAATCCGGCTCAAAAGCATCGTTTCAAACGCCGTTTTCGAGCGCGAAGTCGAAGACACGGCGTCCGTTTTGTGTCAATTTGAAAGCGGCGTTTGCGCCAATTTGAACGTCACGCACGCCGCCTGCGAACCGCAGGACACGCTCGACATTTTCGGCACGCGCGGCTCGATCCATATTCCCGTCCTGAGCGGCGCGGAAATGAAAATCCGAACCGGAAACAACGAACGAATCGAATATCACGCGCCCGCCGCCAACATTCATCAACCACTGATCGCGGATTTTACCGAAGCCGTCTTAAACGCCGCCGAACCCGCCGTCAACGGCGAAACCGGCAAACGAATCGCCCAATTGGAAGAAGAAATTTACCGGTCATAAAAGAAATTCTGACGCGGCTGATTTTAATGACTGGAGCATTTCAGATTTTATTTTTGTTTTGGCGGCGCGGTCGAATTTCGTTTGATGAGATAGGTCGGAATGCGGACTTCGATACCGTGTTGGTGCGGGCGGTCAACGGTCAACATCAAGGCTTCGACAGCGCGGCGACCGATTTCGACACGGGGCGAACAAACGGTCGTCAACGCGGGTTCGGAAAGCGCGGCAAAGGCAATATCGTCGAATCCGATGATCGAAATGTCCTGCGGAACGAGCAGACCGGCGGATTTGAATTCCTGCATCGCGCCGAGCGCCATCAAATCGTTCGCGACCAGCACCGCTGTCGGTAATTTTTTTTCCTGAAGTATTTGATGCGCCGCGCTGCGTCCGCCTTCAAACCGGAAATCGCCTTCGTAAACCTTTGGCTTAGCAGAGTTCGGAAAATGCTTTTTCATCGCGTCAAGAAATGCTTTCTCGCGAATTCTGCCCGAATAAATATCGTGCGAACCCGCGATATGCGCGATATTTTTATGTCCTAACGAGACGAGATGTTGAACGGCTTCATCGATCCCGACGGCATAGTCGAGAATGACATTGCTCATTCTTTCACCGACCACGCCGAGATCGTGAAAAACAATGCTCGTTTTTTTGCGCTTGGCGACCTCGATCAAAGATTCGTCAAATTCGGAGATCATCAAAACAATGCCCGCGACATTCATCTGAATCAAACGGTGAACATCCTCGATCGCGCGTTCGATATTGTAATTTGTGTTAAGCAGAATCAGATCATAACCTTTCTCAAAAACCGCTGCTTCGATGCTTTTGATAATTTCGGGGAAAAACGGATTGGAAATATCGGAAACGAGCAGACCGATTATTTTACTTTTGCCGAGCGCGAGCATTTGCGCGTGAGCGTTCGGGTGATAATTGAATTTTTTGATTGCCAGTTGGACTTTTTCGCGGGTTTCATCCGTCACATATTTCGTTTTGTTGATGACATGTGAAACCGTGGCGGTCGAAACTCCGGCTTCGCGGGCGATGTCTTTTATTCTCATATCTTACCAAACAATAATTTAATTATTTCGAAAAATCAAAATCGAAGTGAAAATCGATAAAGTTTGCAAATTCTTTTTATCTGCGGATTTACGCGGATTACGCAGATTTTATCAATCACTAATTCGACTTCAGGAAAAATTTCAATAATCGCGACGTAAATAAATCCGGCAAACTAATTTTCTTAAATCTGCGAAATCCGCGAAAATCTGCGGCTAAATTTCATCAAAAATCGAAATTATCAACGTTGTCCTTGTTAAAAATGAAAGGTTTGCCGAGCCGCACTTCGTCGCCGACAACCTCGATGTCCTTCAAATGTCCGGCAGTGATCTTGGTGTCGCCTTTTTTGAAAGTTCCGCTCGCGAGCGCGTTCGACACATAAACCGTCAGATAACCGAGATCGACCGTATTCCACAAAACGATGCTATCGATAATTCCTTCTTTGATATACGGTTTGCACATATTCGGCAAACTGAGTCCCGTTACTTTGACATCTTTTCTGCCCGATTGTTTGACGGCTTCGGCAATGCCGGGAACGGCGGGCGCGGCAATTCCCATGACGAGTTTGACGTTCGGGTAAACCTTCAAAATATTCTGCGTTTCGCTAAATGCGCGGTCGCGGTCGCCGTCCGATGGCTTGATGCCGACGAGCTTCATTTCGGGATATTTTTCTTTCAGACGCGCTTCGATATATTTGATCCATTCATTCTGATTCGCCGCGCTGAGGCTCGCCGTAACGATCGCAAATTCGCCCTTGCCGCCCATAATTCGCGCCGCTTCGTCCGTCAAAGTTTCGCCGATGCCCTGCGGCGTCGCCTGATTGATCAGAAAATCGCGGGCGTCTTTTTCGGCGTCGGCGTCCCATGTAATAACTTTGATTCCCTTTTCGCGCGCCTTTCGCAAAACGGTCGAAATTCCCTCTTTGTTTTCGACGCTGACGGCGATCACGTCAACGCCGCGCGTGATCCACGCTTCGACGACCTCGTTCTGCTTTGCCGGATCAAGATCGGTCGGACCGTCCCAGAGAAGCTCGGCACCGAGTTCTGTTGCCGCTTCTTCAGCGCCTTTTTTACAACTGATAAAATACGGATCGCCCTTTGCTTTCGGCATCATCGCGATGACCGCTTTTTTCGTATTTGCCGGAGCGTTCGACGTTTTATTTGACGAAACGGTCGCGCCGTTCGTTTCCTTGATCGAGCGCACCAGAAACCAATTCGTCCCGGCGACGATCAACGCGGCGGCTAAAATAACCGCGCTCAAAACTCCGATTTGCCAATTTTTCACTTCAAATTCCTCCTCTGAAACCTTTTGTGTTTGCGGTTTTGTCTCGCTGCGGCGCGAAAGCCGATCGATCAAAATCGTCACGACGAGCAAAACGCCCGTCAAAATTCCGGCGAGTTCGGCAGGCTGACCGCTGAGCCGCAAGCCGTTCTGCAAAATGACGATCGCGAAAAGTCCGAGAACCGTGCCCAAAACCGTTCCGCGTCCGCCGAAGATCGACGCGCCGCCGAGGACGACCGCCGTGATCGCCATCAATTCGTAACCCGTGCCCGCGTCGGATTTTGCCTGTCCGAGATGCGCGACGTAAATGACCGCCGCGAGGCTTGCCGCAAATCCCGATAAAATATAGACGAAATTCAAACGCCGCCGAACCTTGATGCCGGCGTAACGGGCGCCTTCCTGCGAAAATCCGATCGCGTAAAACGAACGTCCGAACGCCGTCCGGTGCAGCCACCACCACACTCCGGCGATCGCCGCGATCAAAATAAACAATTGCGTCGGGATCACGCCGCCGACATAACCTTGTCCCAAGAATAAGAACGACGCCGGAAAACCCGAATAATTTTCGATCCCGCGTGTCAAACCTTCCGCCATTCCGCGAAAAAGCGAAAATGTCCCCAAAGTGACGATCAGCGGCGGAAACTTCAGTTTCGTAATGATCGCGGCATTGAGCGCACCGCCGAGCAGACCGACCAGCAAAGCCAGCACGATCGCAACCGGCATCGGCAGCCCCGCGTCGCGCCACAACGCGCCCATCACGACCGCCGAAAGTCCCATCATCGAACCGACCGACAGGTCAATCCCGCCCGTGATAATGATCGGCGTCACCACGAGCGCGAGCAAACCGATCTCGACGCTCAGACGCGTGATTTCGAACGCATTGCCGGTCGTTAAGAAATTGTTTCCCGTGACGCTGAAAATCAGACATTCGACCACCAGAACGACGAGCAAAACCCATTCGTTATTCGGAAAGAACCGCTCGCGCCACGGCTGCTCGGTGATCAATTTTGTGTGTCGAATTACTTCCTGCATTTACTTTTTTCTTTCCAATTTTCCAAGCACTGCATCGCTGACGAGCGCCGCTAAAATGATCGCGCCCTGAATCGCCTTTTCCCAAAACGGATTGATGCCGAGAAAGGTCAGCGCCGTGCCGATCGTCCCCAAAAGCGCGACGCCGATCAAAGTTCCGACGAGCGTCCCGCGCCCGCCCGTGATCGCCGCGCCGCCGACAACGACCGCCGCGATCGCTTTTAATTCAAAACCGATTCCCGTATTGCCCGGAATCGTCGTAAAGCGCACCGCGTTGAGCAATGCCACGATGCCGACGAGCGCGCCCATCAGCGTAAAAACCCCGAAAACGATATTCGGCGATTTGATGCCCGCGAGCCGCGCCGCTTCCGCGTCCGACCCGACCGCGTAAACGGCGCGCCCGACATTGACGTTTTTTAAGATCCACGCGAAACAAACAAAAATAACCAGCGTGATCGCGACGATCAAAATTTCTCCCGCCGTTTGCCCGAGTCCGAACCATTGAAAATTATCGGGCAGATTCTGCACCCACGCGCCTTCGGTCGTCCAGCGCAGAAGGTCGCGCCACGCGACGAGCATCGCGAGCGTGACGATGATCGAAGGCAGCCGCAGCCAGCCGACGAGCAAACCGTTGAGCGCGCCCATTGCCGCACCCATCAACACAAGGCAAACGAACAAAATCGGCAGCGGCATTCCGGTTTTCGCCAAAAATCCGGCGCCGATGCTGCACACCGCAAATTGCGACCCGACCGAAATGTCGATCTCGCCGACGAGAATGACAAGCGTCATTCCGATCGCGATCAGCAGGATCGGCGCGTTATTGATGATCAGATCGCGTAAATTGCCGCCGCTGAAAAATGACGGCGCGAGCAGACCGACCGCCAAAAGCAGCACGAGATAGGCGATCAGCGCCGAGATTTCACGTTTGTAACGGTTAAAGTTCATTCTTAGTTTGCGGCGGCGTTGCCGTTGCTTTTGCCGTTCTCAAAATGTCCGAGCGCGATTGACAAAATCCGGTCCTGCGTCGCTTCCCCGTGATCGAGAATTTTGACGATCGTGCCGCCGCACATCACGGCGATCCGATCCGACATTCCCAAAATTTCCGGCAATTCCGAAGAGATCATCAAGATCGCGACGCCCTGCGCGGCAAGCTCGCTCATCAGCGCGTGAATTTCCGATTTGGCGCCGACATCGATGCCTTGCGTCGGTTCATCGAGAATCAGCACGGAAGGTTTTGTCATCAGCCACCGGCTGAGCGCGACCTTTTGCTGGTTGCCGCCCGAAAGCGTCGCGACCGAATTATGGATCGATTGCGTTTTGACGCCCAAACGCTCGGTATATTCGGCGGCAACTTCGCGCTCGCGCCGAAAATTCATGCCCATAAATCCGCTGAGGATCTTGAGCGAGGCGAGCGTGATATTCGAGCTGATCGGAAAATCCAAAATAACGCCGTGTTTGCGGCGATCTTCCGGCAAATATGCGATTCCGTATTCGACCGCTTCGCTCGGATGCCCGATCCGGATCGATTCGCCGCGCACGAGAATTTCGCCGCCGTCAACCGTTTCGAGACCGAAGATCGTTTTCGCAAGCTCGGTGCGCCCGGCGCCGACGAGTCCCGCAACGCCGACGATCTCGCCGGCGCGAACATTCAAATTTATGTTCTTGATACCGGCGGAACGTGAACTGAGATTTTTCAGTTCAAAAATACTTTCGCCGATCTCGACCGATTTCTTTGGAAAAACCGCCGAGATCTCGCGCCCGACCATCAGACGGATCAATTCCTGTCGGCTGACTTCTGCCATCAAACGCGTTTCGATCGTTTCGCCGTCGCGCAAAACCGTCACGCGTTCGGCAATTTCCGGCAATTCTTCCAAACGGTGTGAAATATAGATCATCCCGACGCCGCTTGCCTGCAGCTCGCGGATCACGCGGAAAAGATTGTTCGTGTCTTCTTCAGAAAGCGAGGCGGTCGGTTCATCGAGAATCAAAATTCGGGCGTCGGCGCCGAGCGCGCGGGCGATCTCGACAAGCTGCTGCTGCGGCATCGAAAGTTCGCCCGCAAAGGTTTCGGGATCGATCTTCGCGCCGACTCGCGCCAGTAATTCTTCGGCGATTTTCTTTCGTTTCTTCCAATTGACAAGCCCGAAAAATCCGGCGCGTTCCTGTCCGATCGCGATATTTTCGGCGACCGTCAATTCCGGAAAAAGCGCGGGTTGCTGATAGATCGCCGCGACGCCGAGCGATTTTG
This sequence comes from Pyrinomonadales bacterium, assembly GCA_038330465.1. Taxonomy (GTDB): domain Bacteria; phylum Acidobacteriota; class Blastocatellia; order Pyrinomonadales; family Pyrinomonadaceae; genus JAFDVJ01. The sequence goes on along the minus strand of JBBQOA010000028.1, from coordinate 8,331 downwards.
CAAAACTTGGCGAATTTTCCGTTATTTTCGTGCCGCTGATCTCGATTGTCCCGCCGTCAGGCGCGACCGCGCCCGTGATTATTTTGATAAAGGTCGATTTGCCCGCGCCGTTTTCGCCGATCAGCGCGTGAATTTCGCCGACGCGAAGTTCGAACGAAGCCGCCCGCAAAGCGTGGACGCCGGCGTAAGATTTCGTAACATTTTCGGCTCTTAAGAGCATTTCTTGGCTCATTTATTCAAAACCTTCATCGATCAAAATTACGTGTAGTTCGCCGGGACCGTGAACACCGATCGCGAGCGTCAATTCAATGTCCGAAGTCCGCGACGCGCCCGTAATAAAAGTGATCGTCTTGCTCAGATCGCGCTGCAAAATGCCGAGGATCTCGCCCAAAGTTTGTCGAATATTTTTTGCTTCCAAAATACAAACGTGAACCGGCGGCACGAGCGACGTCAGGCGATGGCGTTCGGTGTCCGATTCTAAAACGAGCGTGCCGGTTTCGGCAATTCCCCATTGCGCGCCGGTGATCCCGAGATCGCTTTCAAACAAAATATCGGCGGAAGCATTTTCAATAAATTCGCGGTCGGTCGGCAAATTCGCGACAATTTTTTTTACCAAAACGGAATCCGAAACCGCGATCTTCTGAGCCTGTTTCGCTTTGATGATCGCCGCCAAAATTTCCGCCGCCGCCGCCGCGTCCGCCGCGACCGTCAGATTTCCGCTGACCGCTTCGAGATTTTTGCGAAAATTTGCGATCAGTTCTGCTTTTGAAAAGGCGTCCGAAATGGTCGTCGTAATTTCACCGTCAAGCGTTCCGTGATGCGCGTGATGCAGGGCGTCAAACGGCAAGCTCGCCGCCAAATTTTGACGGATCGCTGCAAATATCGCGTTGCGGGCTTCTGAATTGCTCATTTATCTCGTTAAATTTACTTATTTTTCAAATCACTTTTCCAAATTTCGCGAAAAGATCTCGGGGCGACGACCGGCGCGTCGCGCCATGCCGTCCACGCGCCGAGCGGCGGAACCAATTTCGACAAAAGCGCGCTCACCTTTCCGATCTTTCCGTCTTTCGCGACCAGCTTTTGCATCAAGCGCGACGCTTTGATCCCGAATTTATAAAGCGTGGGACGCGACCACGCCAACGTATAAAGCCGGAAAGCAAGCGTTTCGGAAAACTTGTGCGTCGCGGTTTCTCTCGTCCCTTCGGCAATTTCGGCGCGCAGATGAAGAAGCAATTCGGGAATGTCGATCTTTACCGGACAAACTTCGCGGCACGCTCCGCAGAGGCTCGACGCGAACGGCAATTGTTTGGTTTTACTGATCCCGATAAGTTGCGGCGTGATGACCGCGCCGATCGGTCCCGGATAAACCGAACCGTAAGCGTGACCGCCGATCTGCTGATAGACCGGACACGCATTCAAACACGCGCCGCAGCGGATACACGCAAGCGATTGCCGCGTCGTCGGATGCGCGAGCATTCTTGAACGCCCGTTGTCCATCAAAATAATATGCACTTCGGCGGGACCTTCGGCGTCCGCGCTTCGTTTCGTGCCCGTGATCAAAGATTGATAGGTCGTCAATTTTTGTCCTGTTCCCGAACGCGGCAGAAGTTTCAGAAAAACGTCGAGATCCGTGAATTTCGGAATGATCTTTTCGATGCCCATAACGGCGATGTGCGTTTTCGGCAAGCTCGTCGTCAGGCGAATATTTCCTTCATTTTCAAGAATTAAGATCGTTCCGGTTTCCGCGACGCCGAAATTTACGCCGCTGATTCCAACCTCGGCTTCGGCAAATTTTTGGCGCAAAACCCGCCGCGCCGTTTTGGTCAAAACATCAACATCGTCGGTCTTTTCGATGCCGACCTTTGCGACAAAGAGATCGGCGATTTGTCCTTTCGTTTTATGGATCGCCGGCACGACGATATGCGACGGCGTTTCGTCCGCCAATTGAATGATCCATTCGCCGAGATCGGTTTCGATCGGGAAAATTCCTTCTTTTTCAAGCGCGGCGTTCAGATGAATTTCTTCTGCCGCCATACTTTTTGCTTTGACAACCTCGGTCGCGCCGCGCTCATTCAACAACTCTAAAACCTTTCCGCAGGCTTCGCGTCCGTCACGCGCCCAATGAATCGTCGCGCCCGCTTTTTCGGCGTTTTCGGCAAATTCGGCGAGATATTTATCGAGATGCAGAAGCGTTTCATCCTTGATCGCGCGCGCGCGGTCGCGCAAACCTTCCCAATTATCAACCGAAGTGATCGCCGTTTTCCGCCGTTCGCCGAACGTCGTCGCGAGATTTTTGAGCGCGCCGCGCAATTGCCCGTCCTGCTAGGCGGCACGCGCATTTTGGTCAAAAGTTTCGGCTGTTAAATGGTTCATTGTCAGAATCACCTGCCGCAAGCGGGTGCTTTATGTTTCAATCAATTTCAATATCTCAAGAGTTTTAACCATCCGCTTGCGGCAGACGGCTCTGACTTACTCCTGCGAAGCCAAAATTTCGGCGATGTGCAGCGGTTTCGCTTTTGAGCCGAGCCGCGAAAGTCTGCCGCCGATCTGCATCAGACAGCTCGCATCGCCCGAAACAACCGCGCGGACATTCGTTTTTTCGATCGAATCGATCTTATTATCAAGCATTGCGACCGAGATTTCCGGATATTTGACCGAAAAAGTTCCGCCGAAACCGCAGCAAACATCGGCATTCGGCATCTCGATGAATTCGGCGTTTTTGACATTTTTCAAAAGCGTGCGCGGTTCTTTTTGCAAATTCAGATCGCGCAAACCGTGACACGCGTCGTGCCACGTGATGCGTCCTTTAAAACTCGCGCCGACGTCTTCTTTTTTCAGAACATTGACCAGAAATCCGCCGAATTCGTGCGTTTTTGCGGCGATCTTTTCCGCCCGTTCCCGCCAGTTTTGATCGCCCGGAAAAAGTTCGTAAAAATGTTTGACCATCGCCGTGCACGAACCGGACGGGGAAACGATCGCGGCGGCGTCCGTTTCTTCAAAGATCTCGATAAAACGCTTCGCAAATTTTTGCGCTTCCGAGCGATAACCCGTGTTAAAAGCCGGTTGACCGCAGCACGTCTGGCGTTCGTCAAAGACGATTTCGCAGCCCGCGCGGCGCAGAACTTCGACGACGCTCGTTCCGACCTGCGGGCATAATTGGTCAACCAGACAAGTGATGAATATTGAAACTTTCACAATAGATTCGCGACCGAACTTTTCCTTTTCAAAATATATTTTTATGAGAATCTTTCTTCAATTTTAGCGTAGATCCGCGCCGCTGTTTCGATTTCTGCGGATCTTTGCGGGAAAAATTCTTTGAGCGCGACATTTTCTTTGACGTACCGCCGCGCCTCTTTCAAATCGGCAAATCTTCCGGCGGAAATCGCCTGAACGAGCGCATTTCCCGTGACGGTCGCTTCCGTCAAACCCGCCTGCACATTCAAACCACTGGCGTTTGCCGTCATCTGATTCAAATATCGGTTGCGTCCGCCGCCGCCGATAATTTGAACGCTTTCAATATTTTGCGCGGTCAATGTTTCAATTTTCCGTAAAACCGAAGCATATCGAAAAGCCAGCGAATCAAAAATAATCTTGGCAACGACCGCCGGATTTTCATCAAAAACCTGTTCGCTTTCGCGCATTTGTCCGGCAATCGCCTGGAGCATATCGGGCGGATTCAAAAACCGCGCGTCGTCCGGAAAAATAAAACCCTGAAAATCTACGATCGCCGCGACTTCGCGCAAAAGATTCTCGTATTCGACATCGATGCCGCGCGCTTTCCACTGTTTGCGGCACGATTCAAAAATCCACAAACCCATGACGTTTTTCAAAAACCGGATCGTCCCGAAAGCACCGCCTTCGTTTGTCAAATCCTGCCGCGCAACTTCCTTATTTATCAATACTTCGCCGCGTTCGACGCCGACCAGCGACCACGTGCCGGATGAAATAAAGGCTTGATTTTCGCAAAGCGGCGCGCCTGCCACCGCGCTTCCCGTGTCGTGCGTCGCCGGCGCGATGACGCGGACATTTTCAAGATTCAATTCGGCGGCAATTTCCGTTTTCAAAAACCCCAGATCAGTTCCAGCGGGAATGATTTTTGGCAAAATTTCTTTCGGTAAATTCAATCTTTCCAAAAGCTCAAAATCCCAATCTGCGGTTGCCGCATTCAAAAATTGCGTGGTCGTTGCATTTGTATATTCCGCGCCAATTTTCCCGGTCAGAAAATAATTTATCAAATCGGGCAAAAGCAAAAGTCGGGCGGCTTTTTCGATCGTTTCATCTTCTGAAAAAAGCTGAAAAAGCGTGTTGAAATTCAAAAATTGAATGCCTGTTCGTTCAAAAATCTGTTCGCGCGAGACTTTCGCAAAAACTTTTTCCATCGCGGCGTTTGTCCGCCCGTCGCGATAACAGATCGGATTCGCGATCAAATCTCCACCTTTGTCAATTAAACCATAATCAACCGCCCAACTATCAACGCCGATGCTGTGCACTCGCCGGTTTAATTTGGCGGCGCGCGCGCCCGCTTTTTTCAAGCCGGATTTTATTTCGCCGAAGATCTGCGTAAAATCCCAACGCAAATGTCCGTTTTCCGCGCGCGGCGGATATTCGAAACGGTGAATTTCGTCGAGCGCGAATTTTGCGCTCAGATCACACAGAAAAACGCGTCCGCTGCCCGCGCCGAGATCGACTGCAATATATAGATTTTCAGACATTTACGATTTTTTGTTTGGTAATTCGCGCTCTGACTTGTTCCTTAAATCCGCAGTCGCAATCTGAAATCCGAATTCAAAAATCAAATGATGCCCGCCGAAATCCCGATTTGAGCGGGGCGTTCGACGGCTTTTTCGGCGCGATAATTGCTCGCGCGATAAAGCGCGACCGGATCGATCGCGCCGCCGTTTCGTTCTCTCGCGATCGCTAAAATCGGCGAAACATCGGTCGTGAACGCCTGTTTTAAGGTTGCCAGCGCCATCAACGGATCGCCTTTTCTCTGCGCTTCTCGAAGCCGTTCGCGGTCAACGAGATGCGCTTGCACATAGGCGCGGACAACCTCGACCGCACTCGTCATCAATGATTCGATCGGATCGGTGACATTGTGCGATTGATCGAGCATATACGCGGGTTTGAAATTCGGCAAATTGTTAATTTCCGCGTCAACGAGTTCATTAAAAATCAGGAAAAGCTGAAATGGTTTGACCGAACCCGTGTCAAGATCATCGTCGCCGTATTTGCTGTCGTTAAAATGAAAACCGCCGAGTTTTTCAAATTGAATGAGGCGCGAAACGATCTGTTCGATGTTGACATTCGGCGCGTGATGACCGAGATCGACCAGACAAGATGCCTTTGCGCCTAGTTCTTTCGCGCAAATATAGCTCGTTCCCCAATCGTTGATAACGGATGAATAAAACGCCGGTTCGAAAAATTTATGTTCGATAAAAAGCCGCCAATCATCGGGAATCGCCGCATAAATTTCGTGCATCGATTCGAGATAATTACCTAAAGCGCCGCGAAAATTTGTCTGTCCCGCAAAGTTGCTACCGTCGCCGACCCAGACCGTCAGGGCATTTGAACCGATCTTTTGACCGAGTTTGATACATTCGATGTTATGGTCAACGGCTTGCTTTCGCGTATCTTTATCGGCGTGCGACAAGGATCCGAATTTATACGAATGTTTCTGCCCGACCTGGTCTTGAAAAGTGTTCGAATTCATCGCGTCAAAGGTCAAACCGTGCGCCGCCGCAAACGAATTCAGCTCGTCAATATTTTCGGGTTTGTCCCACGGAATATGCAGCGAAACCGCCGAAGTCGAACGAACGAGCTTGTTGATTGTCGCGCAATCTTCAAGTTTTTCGAAAATCCCGCGCGGCTCGCCCGTGCCCGGAAAGCGGGCAAAACGAGTACCGCCAGTGCCGACGCCCCACGAGGGAACGGCGACTTGAAAGTTTTGCGCCCTTTCGACCAGGCGTTCGATCTCAATATTGTCGCGCTTTAATTTCTTGCCTAAATATTCAAAATCTTCCGCCAAAAAATCTTCGGAGCGTTTGTTTTGTTCGGCGATAAAATCGTCGGAAATTTCAAATTTTTTTGACATATATTTTTGTCAGCGCCATCTGCGGCAGCCGATGGTTGTTCGTTTAATTTCACAGTTTTACCATTGAAAAAAGTTAAACCGCCCGCTTGCGGCAGCCGGTTCTGGCAATTATCGCATAAAGCCGTCCGCTAAACCGCCGTCAACCGGAATAATATGTCCGGTCGTTTTGCCGAGCCGTTTTGAAACGAGCAAAAAGATCGCTTCGGCTTGATCCGAAGGCTCGATCGGTGTTTGCGTGAGCGAGCGTTTCGCGTAAAAATTCGAAAGCTTTTCCGTCAACGCATCGGATTCTTCCGCTTCTTCAAACGGAATATCGTATTTCGTCAAGCTTGCGATCACGCGATCACGCGGAAACATCGTGCTTCCTTTAACGACCGTTGCGGGAGCGACGGCATTAACTCGGACAAGCGGCGAAAATTCGATCGCCAATTCGCGAACCAGATGATTCGCGGCGGCTTTCGATGTGTCGTACGCCAGACTTCCCTTTTTCGCGACGACCGCGTTGGCACTTGTCGTCAAGATCACGTTACCCGTCAAACCCTGTTTTTTGAACACTTTATAAGCTTCATCGGCAACGATATACGCGCCTTTGACGTTTATTCCGAACGTGAAATCCCATTTCGAATCTTCGACCCGACCCGATTTGTCGGGCGCGACGAAAACTCCGGCGGTGACGATCACCGAATCGATGCCGCCGTAAGCGAGCATCACTTTTTCAAATAATTCGGCGACCGATGCGCGGTTCGTCATATCGCAGCCCAAACCGATCGCGACGCCGCAGTTTGAAATTCCGGTGCCCGAAACGCCGATGCCGGTGCCGTATTTGGCGATAATTTTGTCCGCCGTTTCTTGCGCCGCCGCTTCGTTGAGATCGACACAAACGATATGCGCGCCTTCTTTGACCAGACGGTGAGCCGTTTCTCTGCCGATGCCCGCGCCCGCGCCGATGATTACGTGAATCTGGCGGTCGAGTTCTTTTTCGGGCGGCATTCGCTTTAATTTCGCTTCTTCCAAAAGCCAGTATTCGATGTCGAAAGCCTCTTGCTGATCCATCGCTTCGTATTCGTCGATCGCTTCGGCGCCGCGCATCACTTCGATCGCGCAATTGTAAAATTCGCCCGTCACGCGCGATTCCGATTTGTTTTTGCCCCACGCGACCATTCCGAGTCCGGGAATCAAAACGACGGTCGGATTCGGGTCGCGCATCGCCGGTGAATCGGCGTGTTTGCAGCGATTGTAATAATCTTCGTAATCTTTGCGGTATTGAACTAATCCTTCGTTGATCGCGGTTTTGAGTGTTTCGAGATCGCCCGTTTCGGGATTCCATTTAACAAAGAGCGGTTTGATCTTCGTCCGCAGAAAATGGTCGGGACACGACGTGCCGAGTTCCGCCAGCCGCGGCGCGTCATTTGAATTAACGAACCGAAGCATCTTGAAATCGTCCTGAACGGTGCCGACAAATCGTTTATTGACCGAAACTTGTCCGCGAATGAACGGAATGATCTCGGTTTGCAGTTTTTGACGCGCTTTGTCCGTCAAAGCGGCGTATTTTTGTCCGCCGAAAGTTTCTTCGCCGCGATCGTGCGCCTCGATATATTGGGCGGCGCGGTCGATGATCTCAAGCGCGGTTTCATAACAGGTCTTGTCGTCGTTGTTCCACGAGCTCATTCCGTGATGCCCGAGCAGAATGCCTTTTGCGTTCGGATTTTCTTTGATCAATTGCTCGATCTTGAGACCGATATCAAAACCCGGACGCTGCCACGGAATATAAATGACATCTTCGCCATAGATTTCTGTGGTCAATTTTTCCTGATTGACCGAAGCGGCGATCGCGATCACCGAATTCGGGTGCAGATGGTCAACGTGTTTATGCGGCACAAGCGTGTGGAGCGGCGTATCGATCGAACAGGCGCGCGGATTCAAGTTAAAAACGCAGTGCGAATACATTGGATACATCGCGTCTTCAATCTCGGTTTTCGCGCCGTTTTCAGGCGCATTTTCGTAGATCGCGCGCATATCACGAACTTTATCGAGATAGAGCGAGGCAAAGCCGTCGCGTTTTGCCGTGCGCAGATCGCCGCCCGAACCTTTGAGCCAGAGAACTTCCGTCTCTTCGTTCGTCAAAGGATCGTTTTCCATCAATTTCGACGAAGTATTGCCGCCGCCCGTATTCGTCAAAGTCAGATCGTCGCCCAACCGATTTGAACGGTAAACCAAACGATCAACGCCGTCCATGCCTT
>JBBQOA010000027.1:0-15605 GCA_038330465.1 Pyrinomonadales bacterium | reverse complement strand
CGCCATATAACCTTTGATCTCGTCGTGCTCGATGGTCGCCTTCTTTTTGGCTTTGTCAACGGAAATGACTTTTCCTTTAAACGGATAACGCTTGGCATTGGTCGAATTATTTTGCGACGTTTCGCCTTTTTGACAAGCCGTAAAAAGTAGAATTACAGAAAGAAATAAAATTAAATAGCGCATAAATTCAATTCTGCATAAAACGAAACGCAAAAACAAACCGGCAAAGAATTTTAACGCCAAGGCGCAAAGTCGCCGAAGCCGCAAAGAAAACCTAACCCAAAAATCTTAGCGTCTTTGCCTCTTTGCGCCTTGGCGTTAAAAAAAAACTATTTCGCCTTCAAATTTTCGTCGTAAAAAACTTGGTAAACGCGGTAGTTCGCCATCACTTTGTAGGCGTAATCTTTCGATTGCGAAAAGACGATCTCGGGCACGTATTGGTCGGCTGAATCGGATTTTGAACGCACGAGCCACCGCCCGACGTTGTCTTCGCCGCCATTATAGCTTGCCGCGACCGCCGCCGGTTTGTTCGGAAATTGTTTGAAAAGATTCGAAAGATACTGCGAACCGAACAAAATCGCGGTCGGCGGATTGTAAAGCTCGTCCTGCCGGAAATTTTCGCGGCTCAATTCACGCGCGATCTGGTTCGAGGTCGTCGAGATAAACTGCATCAGACCGCGCGCCGCCGCGTTTGATTTGACATCGGCGCGGTACCGCGATTCCTGCCGCATGATCGAGAGCACGAAACGCGGATCGACGCCGCGATCGGGCGCGTATTTGACGAGCGAATCGGCATACGGCGCGGGATACAATAATTCGGCTTGGTCGCGCGGGATCAGTTCGATCTGAAAATCCGCCGGAACATTTTTCCAGAGCGGTTCGATAAAGGCGACCGCGCGGTTTGCCATCTCGCCGCGTTTGTAGAAAACCGCCAAAGTGTATTCGATGTCCGGTTTTGGATTTTGGATTTTGGATTTTGGATTGGTTGAGTCGGCAGTTTCCGAAGTAGTTTGACTTTTGACTTCTGACTTCTGACCGATTTCGAGTTCCGGCGTGCCTTCGTCATACAAACCCAAAAACAAAAGTTCGTCCGCCAGATCTTGATGATAATTTGCGGACCTTTCGCGGTTTTCGCGTAAAACTTCGCGGCGTCCGAATTCCAGTAACTTAAAACGCGGAATTTTTTGAAAATCCGGCAAAGTCGAGTAAGCACGCCGCAAAATCCCTAATAAAATCTCTTTTTTTGTCATGTTTGCCGCCGCCGATTGATCGCCGTTTTCGGCATCGCTCAAAAGACGAATCGCGGATTGTGCGCCTTTTCGCTGCGCTTCGGCGTTGCGGACTTCGATATTTTTTGTCAGGTCATCATATTTTTGCGCGAACGCATTCTTAGCCGTTCCGCTATTTGCGAGCAGTCTTAATCGTTCGGTCGAACGCCAGCCGTAATATTCGGCGCGTCCGTCGGGAATCGAAAGATAAATGTCGATCGCTTCACCATATCTTTGCAGATTTTCGAGGATGAAACCTTTCAAAAAAGTCACTTCTGTTTTATTCGTTCCGCCCGGCACGCGGGTGCCGCCCAGATCCGCGAAAGTAAGAAGTTTTTCGGCGTCGGTCAAAGCATTTTGCCAATCGTTTTGCGCGATGTGAATCCGCATCTGCGTAAAAAGCGCGAGCGCTTCGGGCAATTTTCCTTTGAAAACTTCCTGCACTTTCGCCGTCCATTTGAGCGCGTTGCTATCTTCGCCGAGATCGCGCTCGATATCGACGATATTCAAATAGGCGCGTTCAATGCCCTCGGCGTTCGGGTATTTTTCGATGACTTTTTGATAACGCGTGATCGCTTCTTTTGGTTTGCTGACGCGCGAATAAGCGGACGCCGCCTGGCTGAGCGCGTCTTTCGCGATCGGATGATCGGGAAATTGTTCCTGCACGCGTTCGAACCAATTGATCGCTTCGGCAAAATTTGCTTCCTGCGCGTATCCGCGACCGATTTGATAAAGCGCGTCGGGGACAATTCCGCTGTTTGGATAATTTTTGACGATCGCTTGATAATGGAGCCGCGCGTCCGGAAAATCGCGGTTGAATTGATAGATCGAGGCGCGCTGCAAATGATTCAGATCGGAAAGTTCGGGCGCCGTTTTGCCGTAATTTTCGCCCGCGTCGAGCCGGTCCAAACCCTTTACGCCGGCGAGCGCAAAATCGTCAGCTTGCGCCGGATTCGGTAAATTGTTGACCAATTTGTTGAAAACTTCGCGCGCTTCCGAAAGCTTTCCGCTTTGCAAATAAGCCTCGCCGAGAAAAAACAAATTTTCGCGGTAACGCGGATTTTTTTCGGGCGGTGTTTGACTCGCCGTGGTTTTTTGTCCATCGAGCGCCGTTTGCAGATTGTTCAAAAACTGAATTGCGGTGTCGTAATTCTTACTTTCAAAAAACGATCGCGCCTGCCGGATCCTGACCGCGTCAGCCAACAAACTTTCGGGCGCGAAACTGCGAATCTCCTGCAAAAATGTCCGTTCCAGAAATAGATTTCCGCTTGTTCGCGAGATTTGCGCGAGATGCCAGAGCGCGTATTCTTTCAAAACCGAATTGCGATTTGCGACCGCCTGATAATTTGCCATCGCCGCCGCAAAATTGCCCGTTTTCTCGGCAAGCCGCGCGAGCAGATAATCGTAATTGTTAATTTCAAAGATCTTTTTATCGGTTTTTTTGAGCGTTTCGAGTTCACCGATCGCGGTTTGATAATCGCGGTTTTCGACCGATTGAAGAATTTTCCGATGAGTTTCCGTCTGCGCGAAAAGATTGACGGAAAAGAGCGTGCTGAGAATCACTAAAAATGCTTTTGAAAGTTTCATCAAACGCATTTTAGCCTGATTCGCGGGAAAGAAAAAAGAGAGAGCCGAAAAACTCTCTCTTTCGAGGTAAAATGTTTTGCGCCGTTTTTAAGGAATCCCGACAATGCTCGGTTTGACGTTGAGCGAAGTGACGGGAATATCGCCCGCCATTCCGTAATTATAAACGGACGTTCTGCCAGAAATGGTTTCTTTGACATACCAAACGCCGTCGCGGAAAACCGCGAGATCGGTCAAACCGTCGCCGTTGTAATCGGCGGGAACCGGCGTGTCGGTGCTCAGACCGAATTGAAATGTGTAAACTTCATTGGTCGCGCTGTCTTCGATGAGCCACGTTCCGTTGCGGTAAACAGCAAAATCCGCCTTGTCGTCGCCCGTGTAATCCGCCGGCACGAGCTGGTCGTAACCGGCTTGACCGAGACGCGATGTTTTCCAGCTTTGATCGGAACTTTGATACACATACCAGCGATTTTCGGTCGAACGAAAAACCGCGAAATCGGCTTTCCCGTCGCCGTCATAATCCGCCGGAACGGGAATATCGCCGAGTTTGCCCCATCTGAAATATTCGGCGTATTTCGGATTGTAGCCGCTCGAAGATTTCAGCACATACCAGACGCCGGTCGCCGGTCGCCAAACCGCGAAATCGGCTTGCCCGTCGCCGTCGAAATCGGCGGGCGCCGGCTCGTCGGAAACAAAACCGTTCGGAATATACATTTTCGTGCCCCAATTGACGGTCTCAAATTGCCCGTCGCGGCTTCGCAGCACAAACCAATCGCCCGTTTCGGCGCGCCACACGGCAATATCGGTCAAGCCGTCGCCGTCAAAATCCGCCGGTACCAAGCGGTCGCTTGAAAGTCCCCAATTCGTTGTCGCCGAAGTCTGCGATTCCGACGAAAACGAATACCAATTTCCTTCCGACGGACGAAAAACTCCTAGATCCGCCATCGGATCGTAATCGAAATGCGTCTGCGCGTCGATCTTGACAATAGAAAATGCGGCGAAAAAACCGAAAAAGATAAATGCTTTTGTAAAAAAGGAACTAACTACTTTCATAAATGCTTTTTGCAAAAAAATTTTCGATCAAAATTATCGAACTAAAGAAATAGTTTATGTTAAACGACTTTTCTTTAGCAGACAGCCAAAAAAGTGGTCTTTTGCGTTAAATTTTTGTTTCCCTGTTTTGAAACTGACAATCGCCGCGAAATTCCGTAAAATGTAGGAATTTATGACAGCAAGAATTTTGAGCGGCAAGGAAATTGCCGAAGCGATCAAACAGGAAGTTGCCGAAGAAGTCAAAGTCTTGCCTTTTCGTCCCGGTTTGGCGGTCGTCCGCGTCGGCGAAGACGCGGCTTCGGCGGTTTATGTCGGAAGCAAGGTCAAAACCGCCGAAGCTCTCGGGATCGCTTCCGAGCATCATCATTTGGCGGCGGACACTTCGCACGAAGAGCTTTTGAAATTGGTCAAAGATCTCAATAAGCGGGAAGAGATCGACGGAATTCTGGTGCAATTGCCGCTCCCGCCGCAGATCGACGAGCGCGAAATTCTCGAAACGATCGACGCGGAAAAAGACGTTGACGGTTTTCATCCGATCAACGTCGGCAAACTTTCGCAGGGACAGAAATCGCTTGTTCCGTGCACGCCCGCCGGAGTTATCGAAATTTTGAAACGCTCCGGGATCAAGATCGCGGGCGCACACGCGGTCATCATCGGGCGCAGCAATATCGTCGGCAAACCGATGGCGCAGTTGCTTTTACAGGAAAATGCGACCGTCACGATCTGTCATTCACGGACGCGCGATCTGGCGGCAATCGCTTCGCAAGCCGATATTCTCGTGGCGGCGATCGGTCGCGCCGGATTTGTCCGCGCCGAGCATATCAAACCCGGCGCGACCGTTATCGATGTCGGCATCAATAATTTTTCGGACGCCGAAAACGCGCACGAATTATTCGGCGCGGACGAACTCGAAAGACGCCTCAACACGATCGCTAAGCGCGGATTTACGCTCGTCGGCGACGTCAATCCGAAAGAAGCAAAAGAAAAGGCGGCGAATTTTACGCCGGTGCCGGGCGGCGTCGGACTTTTAACGGTCGCGATGCTTATGAAAAACACGGTCGAAGCCGCAAAAATGCGTAGAAAATTAAATTAGCCACGAACAAACCCGAATTTTCACAAAATAAAAAATAGATTTTTCGTGAAAATTCGTGTTTGTTCGTGGCAAAAAAATTATGAAATTTGAAGAATATCAAGCGGAAGCAAAGCAGACGGCTTTGTATCCGAATCGTTTAAAAAATATCGAATATCCGACGCTCGGACTCGCGGGCGAAGCGGGCGAAGTTGCGAACATCGTCAAAAAGATCCAGCGCGACTTTGGCGGCGAAATCACGGGCGAAATCCGCGCCAAACTAAAGGACGAACTCGGCGACGTGCTCTGGTATATTTCCGCCTGCGCCGACGAACTCGGTCTGACGCTCAAAGAGATCGCCGAATACAACGTTGAAAAACTCGCCAAGCGTCATAATCGCCAAACTTAAAGTTGATATAAATCCAAGAAAACCGTAAAGTATGTGAAAATCTCGTCAAATAGAGGAATCACAAATGGCAAATTGGCGCGAAAATCTCGAAAAACTTCGCATTTTGATCGACGGTGAACAGTCTTCCGACGTTTCCGAAAACATTATCAAGGCGCAGGAAAATAAATCTGCCTCGGAAATATTTTTACAAAAGCTGTTGAATTCGGTCGAAGCCTTGCTCAAACAGGAAATCGTTCGCATTCCGAATACGAACAAGGCGTATGTTCCCGAAAAGATTCTCGTTTTTATGAGCGCGGAAGCCGATAAGGACTTGCGCGATGATAAACGCCGATTTTTTGAGCAAAGTTTAAGCGTTCTGATACTTGAACGCGCCCGCGAAATGTCCGGCAATCTTGAATTGACTTCAAAAAAAATCGCAGTTGAAATTCTGGTCAATGCAGTTTTGACGGATGATGAAATAGAAGTCAAGGTTAGCTCGGACAACGAAACAGCCAAATCAAAAACGATCGAATTTGTCCGCAGTGCCGAAAAGATCGATCTCAACGGGACGCTCGAAGATGTCGGAACGATCGATGATTTCGACACTTATGTCGGCATACTTTATCGCGTCGAACTCTGGCAAACGGGCAAGAAATTAAATGAAATCCCGATCATTCAGCGAAAAAACACGATTGGGCGCGACGATGCGGAAAAGATCGCGAATCTGCGTCTGCCGACGGAAAACCGCAAGATCAGCCGCACTCACGCGGAAATAAATTTAGACGAAAATAACGAAATTTGGGTCACGTCACTTCATAAAAACCCAACGATTGTTTCAGGAAAGCCAATCAGAAACGGCGAAAAAGCTAAACTCGAAGCGAACGGCGAAATTCAGATTTATGATTTTACTTTGAAACTCAAATTTGCGGAGTAAAAAATGCTCAATAAAGGCGATGAAATAAATAATTACACGCTTGAGAAATATCTCGGCAAAGGAAGTTACGGCGAAGTTTGGCTGGCGAAAAAGAAGATCGAACTTTCCGACGACGGCATTCTCGTCGCACTCAAATTTCTCGCCTATCAGCCGCAAAAAGGTAAAACCGAAGATAACTTTATCAAACAGGTCAGACGCGAGGTCGGTACCTGGATCAGAGCAAGCGGACATAAAAATATCGTTTCGGTGCAGGACGGCTTTGCTTTTCGCGAAGATACGTTTGTGATCGTGAGCGATTTTGCCGAAGGCGGTTCGCTCGGCGATTGGCTACAAAATAATGGCGGAAAATCGCCGAATTTGGAGAAAACGGTCGAGATAATGGCGGAGATTCTCGACGGTTTGACGCATCTTCATTCGCAAAGTCCCGACAAGATCATTCATCGCGATCTCAAACCCGACAATATTTTATTCAAAAGCGGCGTGCCGTGTATTACAGATTTCGGCGTTTCGCGGATGTCGCAAACCATTACGAAGAGTATGGCGGAAATGGCGGCAACTTCCGCCGGAACGCCGCTTTATATGTCGCCCGAATCCTTTAATCAGCAACCGGCTTCGCGCTTGATGGATATTTGGTCGGCGGGCGTGATTCTTTACCAGATGCTCTCAGGTGCGTTTCCGTATTATGCCGATAATCCAATCGCCCTCGCGCTCGAAGTCCTTTCCGCCAATCCGCCGAAACCTCTTCCGGCAGATGTTCCGCACACATTTCAAGCGGTCGTTGCCAAAGCCTTGGTGAGAGATGTTTCCCAAAGATTTCAATCCGCCGAAGAAATGAAAGCCGCTTTGAAAAATGCTTTCGAGAATCGAAAGTCGGCGCAAATTCAGCCGAAGACCAGCGAAACCATCATTGACGAAGATTTCGATAAAACGGCAGATTCAAAAGTTGACCTGACACAGGATTGGCGAGATATTGAAGCGGAAAAACAACGCGAAGCCGAAGAAAAGCGCAAAGAGCAGGAAGCCGTTGAACAGGAACGTAAAAGACAATTACGCGAGCAGGAAGCGGAAAAAGAACGTCGGCGTTTGCAAGATTCGCAACCGAAGAAATCGAATACGTGGAAGTGGTTGCTTGGCGGTTTTGGCGGACTCGGTTTATTGCTTTTCGGTATTCTAATAGTTGCGATTATGATGATTGCCCGATCCGGCGGCGAAATCTCAAACGTTGGCAATAAGCCCGCAACTAATAGTGCAAACAGACCGAATGTCGTATCTAATAAACCTGCCAACACGGCTGTGACGACTTCAAATAATCCCGACACCTTCAAAAATTCAATCGGAATGGAATTCGTCAAAATTCCGAGCGGTTCGTTTACGATGGGTTCGCCGACGAGTGAAACATATAGTCGGGACAATGAAAGACCACAGCATCGCGTAACCATCGAGTATGAATTTTATCTTGGCAAATATGAAGTAACGCAGGAAGAATACGAGAAAGTGACGGGGACAAATCCGAGTAATTTCAAGAATTGTCCGAAATGTCCGGTCGAAAGCGTTACTTGGAAAGAGGCAAACGAATTTATCAAAAAGTTAAACACGAAAAATGATGGCTATGAATATCGTCTGCCGAGCGAAGCCGAATGGGAATATGCGGCTCGCGGCGGGAAAGAAGGACAGGTGTTTGGCATTGGCGACGGAAATAACCTATCATCGAGTCAGGCAAATTTTGACGGCAATGATCCTTATGGCAATGCCGCCAAAGGAAATTATTTGATAAAGACGGTCAATGTCGGAAGCTATCAGCCGAATGCCTTCGGGTTATATGATATGCACGGCAACGTCTGGGAATGGTGCGAAGATATTTACAAGGACAGTTATAGCGGATTGAGTGCTAATGGCTCTGCAAATATGAGTGGGAAGGACTCAGATTCGAGAGTGCTTCGTGGCGGTTCGTGGGTCAACTACGGTATCCTCGTTCGTTCCGCCGTTCGGAACTGGAACTCGCCCGATAATCGCAACTACTACAGCGGTTTTCGGGTCGCCGTCCGCGTCAGGTAATCCTCTGCGCTTTTGGGCTTTTAACGCGAATGCGTTACTCTAAAACAACTGGCTCAACCGATAATGGTTGGGTTTTTGTCGTTTATGGTAAAATCTGAAGATGAGGCATTTTTTAAGTTATGGAAGTGACGCTTAATTTACCCGACAATATTTATCGAAGTTTCAAGCAACTCGCCGAACGGACGAGTCAGTCGATCGATCAGGTGATTGCTGAAAAAATTCAATCGGAATATGTTCCCGATAAACATTTGGATAATTTAGAAACTTGGTCGGATGAAGATATTCTGACTTTGGCGAATTTGAAATTGCCCAAAGCACAGTCTGACCGGATGAGCAAATTGCTCGATCATCAGCAACGCGGCACGATTACGAGTGCGGAAAAAAGAGAACTCGAAGTTTATACCGAACTTTATCAGATCGCGACCTTACACAAAGCGCAAGGCTGTCTGGAAGCCGTCAATCGCGGTTTGATAAAAACTCCCGCCGATTTGAAATGAGCCGAATCTCCGACGAATTGCGCCGAAAAATTGCCAAAGCCGCAAAATATCGGTGCGGTTATTGCTTGATGCCGCAAGCAATTATTCCGATGCCTTTGGAAATCGAACATATCTTGGCGCAATCCGCAAGCGGAACGGACGACGAAAATAATTTATGGCTCGCGTGTCGGGCTTGCAATAGCTATAAACACGCGAAAACTCACGGCTTTGACCAAATAACTAATCAAGAAATTGCACTATTTAATCCGCGAACTCAAAATTGGGAGGATCATTTTGAGTTTGATTCGACAACAGGCGAAATCGTCTGCAAAACGGCTTGCGGACGCGCAACATCTGTTGCCCTGCGGATGAATGAAGAACAATCAATTAGTGCGAGAGTGCTTTGGGTAAACGCCGGGTGGTATCCGCCGAAAGATTAGACAAAAATGCTGAAAGTCGGTTTAACAGGCTCGATTGCGGTCGGAAAATCTTACGTTTGCGAAGTGTTGGGCGAACTCGGCGCGGTTGTTCTCGACGCCGATCTGACGGCGCGCGCGGTCGTCGCCAAGGGCTCGCCGGGGTTGGCGTCGATCGCCGAAAAATTCGGCACGGATTTTTTGCTCGAAAACGGCGAACTCGACCGCCTGAAAATGGGCGCACTGGTTTTTGCCGATGCAGCGAAACGGGCGCTTCTCAATTCGATCGTGCATCCTTTGGTTTTTGAGGCGCAAAACCTTTGGCTGGCTGAAAAAGAAAGCGAAAATCCGCGCAGTATCGCTGTCATTGACGCGGCTTTGATGATAGAATCGGGAGGTTACCAAAGATTTACGAAGTTGATTGTTGTCTGGTGCGAGCCTGCGATACAATTACAACGCTTGATGCTCCGCAATAATCTAAGCGAAGCGGAAGCCTTAAAACGGATCAATACGCAGCTGCCGCAGACGGAAAAAAAGCGTTACGCGGACTTTTTGATCGATACGACGGAAGGTTTTGAACAAACGCGCGAGCAGACGATTGAAGTTTTCGAGCAATTAAGCGTTTTTATTTAATGGGCATCTTTCCAAAATAAAGAGCTGTGAAATTCAATCGGAATTTTAACGCCAAGGCGCCAAGGCGGAAAGACAGCAAAGTTAAATTAAGGTAAAAGCTGAAAGTTTAACTAAACTCGCTTGAAATTTGAAGCATTTTCATAAATTCAACCAAAAAAAGTTCCTGATAAAAAAACTTGGCGACTTGGCACCTTGGCGTTGAAAAAAACTATTTTGAAAAGCTGTCTAATGGAAAACGGAAAACGGAAAGTGGAAAATTTTAGAAAACGACATTATCAAATATCCATTATCAAATATCCGCTACAAATATGTCTGGTTTTCGCGCTGCTGCTTTTATCCGCGTGCAGCGAGCTCGAAAAACCGAAACCCGAGCCTTTCTATTCGGAAACCGCGCCGCCGCCGCTCAAGGAATTTCGCTGGAGCAACGGCAAAATGCCGAAATCCTTTGATCCGGCACTCGCCGCCGCGCCGCCGGAAACCGATCTGGTCCGCGCCCTTTTTGAAGGTTTGACCGATACGAATTCAAAAACCCTCGAAGCGATTCCGTCCGTTGCCGAAAAATGGACGGCTTCCGAAGATTTTAAAACCTGGACATTTTATCTGCGCAAAGACGCGAAATGGTCAAACGGCGAAAGCGTCACGGCGGAGGATTTTGTCCGTTCGTGGAAGCGTCTCGCGGACATGAGCGACCGCGTCGCACATCGCAAGCTGCTGGAAAACATCAAGGGAATGAAGATCTTGCCGGATACGCCGCCGCTGCCGGTTATTCAAGGCACCGCCGCCGATATTCTCGCGAAACCTGCGGTCAGTCCGAATTTGCCGATTCTGAAAAATCTTTCGAACACAAATTCGGCGCAGAAAATCGAAACCAAACCGCCGCCGATGAGCGAAAAACCGATCTTCAAGAGCGAAACTTCAAAGTCTGAAAAAGAAACAAAGCCGAAAACTTTGCCCGAAGTAAAGTTTGGCGCGGAAGCGATCAACGATTTGACGTTAAAAGTTTCATTGAATGCGCCCGACAAAGATTTTCCGTTACTCGTCGCGCATCCGATGTTTCGTCCGATTTACGGCGACGGTAAAGATTTTGAAGCCGGAAAATTAAACGCCGCGATCGTCACGAACGGCGCTTTTCGGATTTCCGCGATCGGACCCGCTCAAATCACGCTCGACCGCGCCGAACATTTTTGGGGCAAAGATAATGTCGAGCTCGAAAGAGTCAGTTTTATCATGAAAGAGAGCGCGGAAAAAGCTTTAGAAGCTTATCGAAACGGTGAGATCGATGCGGTCACGAATTTGGATTTTGAGCCGCTCGCGCTGAAATTGCTGACGCCTTACGACGATTTTCAGCAAACAACGCACAGCGCGCTGAATTTTTACGAGATCAATCTGAAGAAAAAACCGTTCGACGACCAACGCGTTCGCGAAGCTTTGGCGATCTCGATCGATCGCGAACGTTTGTCCGAAGTCGAGATGGAAGATTCAACCAAACCGGCTTTGAATTTTTTGCCGTTTGACGAACAAACCGGCAAAAAGCTCGTGCAGGATAATGAGCGGGCGAAAAATCTTCTGGCGGAAGCCGGATTTCCCGACGGCGAGAATTTTCCGGTCGTCCGCTTGGTCATCAATCGCAATGACGTTCAGCAGCGGATCGCGAAAGCCGTTGTGAAAATGTGGAAACAGGCTTTGAACATTGACACGGTAATTATTGTCAAGGAATCGGCGGAAATCGAAACGGCGCGTCAAAACGGTGAATTTGATATTTTGCGGCGCGGCGTGGTTCTTCCGACGGCGGACGAAACAGCCGGTTTGATGGCGATTTTTTCGCCCAAGACGCCGTCGAAAAAAGAGAGTTTGCCGGTCAATCCGCTAACTGACCAGATCAAACCGGCGGCGGAAAAAACGCCGGAAAATATCGACACGGAAACGAAAAAAACTGAAGAACGCCCGTTGCTGATTAATCCGACGGAAACAAATATATCGACGGAAATTATCGAAAGCCGACCGATTTTGACCGAGGACGAGGCGATTGCCGAAATCCAGGCGATCCCGCTTTATTTTCCGATGTCGTATTCGCTGGTCAAGCCTTATATTCAAGGATTTGAAATAAATACCCTCGATGCTCCTTCGCTTAAAGATGTACGAATTGATAATAATTGGCAACCGAAAAAGCCGAACGGCGAATCGTAGGATTTACGATTGAAGATTTACGCTTTTATCCGACCTTTGAGGTCAAAACTTTGACCTTTGATGCAGTATTTAATCCCGAAATTATTTTTCAAAGATCAAAAAACACAGTTCAAAGACCGAAACCCGAAAGTTAACTTCTTGCGTATAAAACTTATAACGTGATAACTTTAGGGCAGTTAAAAGTTTTTGTCCGGTTCTCTCCAAAGTTTGTTAGCGCATTTCAACAATCGAAAGTAAGCGTCAAAGGAGTATAGAATTATGCTACGAATCAGTTTTATTCAATTTCGTTCGATTCTGGCGATCGTTGTTTTATCGTCGTTTTTAATCAGTTGCTCAACAAAGGCAAGTAACCGTTATTTCGGCAAAACGGTCGCGCCGACCGACAATATCCTGCGCTACATAACCGGTTCCGAGCCGGAATCGCTCGACCCGCAGTTTGTGACCGGACAGCCCGAAGCGCGGATTATGATGGCATTGTATGACGGATTGGTTGAATATCATCCGAAAACAATGGAGGCGATTCCGGCGATCGCCGAAAGTTGGGAATTGAACGAGGACGGCACGGAATATATTTTTCATCTCCGCAAAACCGCGAAATTTTCCAACGGCGATCCGATCACCGCGAAGGATTTTGTCTATTCGTTCCGGCGCGGTCTGTCGCCCGAACTCGCTTCGCGCAATGCCAATCTCGCCTATTACATCAAATATTCCGAAGCCTACAATGCCGACCGTTCGTTTGTGAAGGATGCGAGCGGAAAGTTTTTGCTCAAAAGCGATCTCGAAGAGAAAAAGGACGGCGAAACTCCGGCGGAAACAAAACACGAGACGGTTGGCGCCGACACGGAATTTCACAAATTTCTTGACGCGCCCGAACGCCTGACCGTGCCGAGCGATGAAAAGCAGCGCAACAAACTGACGGATAAGGACGCGAAACTGAAAGCCGCGCTCGACGGCAAACAATTCGTTCCCGTCAAAGCCGAAGACATCGGCGTCGAAGCGGTTGACGATTACACGCTGCGGCTCAAACTTTATCAACCCGCGCCGTTTTTCTTAGGACTTCTCGCGCATCAATTTTTCCGCGTCGTCAATCAGGGTGCGATCGAAAAATTCGGCAAGGATTGGGTGAAACCCGCGAATATCGTGACGAGCGGTCCGTTTAAGGTCGTCACGCACAAACCCTATGACGAATTGGTTGTGACGAGAGATCCGAATTACTGGGACGCGGCAAACGTTCATCTTGACGGAATTGAATTTTATCCGCTTGATGAACAAACGACGATGCTGAATCTTTACAAAGCGGGACGCGTTGACGCGACGTATAATCACACGGTTCCCGCGCCGTGGAACGAAACGGTCAGAGAATTTAAGGACGAATATTCGCTTCACCCGGAAGCCGCCGTCGAATATTACAGCTTGAGCGTCAAAAAGCCGCCGATGGATAATTTGAAGGTTCGGCAGGCGTTGTCGTTGGCAATCGACCGCGACGCGCTCGCCAAATTCCGCAAGACGATCAAGCCGCTGGTTGATTTTACGCCCGAAGGAATTTTCCCGAAATATGAAGAAGCGCGGCGGAAAGTTTATAGCGAAGAACTGAAAAAGCAGGGAAGCTCGCTCGAAGAATGGAAGGCGCGAAAATTCGACGCCGAAAAAGCCAGAAAATTGATGACCGAAGCCGGTTATCCGGTAGAGCAAACCGGCGACGGTTATGCTTGCCCGACCTTTCCGATTGAAAAGGTCACGCTGACATATAACACGGCGGAATCAAATCAAAAGGTTGCCGAATTCGTGCAGGCGCAATGGAAACAGAATCTGGGTCTGACATTTCCGCTTAAAAATATGGAGTTCAAAACCTTTCTCCCGTACCGTTCCGCCGTCCAATATTCGGGTGCGGTGCGCAACGGTTGGGTCGGCGATTATATGGATCCGTTCACGTTTCTGAACCTTTTTTATTCGCCGCAAAACGACGGCGCGACCGGTTGGTGGGACCCGAAATACGACAAAATGCTCGACGATGCGAATCAGGAAACCGATGAAATGAAACGCTTTGAAATGTTGGCGAAAGCCGAATTTTATGTGATGCAGCAGCAAATCGTGATCCCGCTCGGGACGTCCGGCACAAG
This sequence comes from Pyrinomonadales bacterium, assembly GCA_038330465.1. GTDB lineage: Bacteria > Acidobacteriota > Blastocatellia > Pyrinomonadales > Pyrinomonadaceae > JAFDVJ01. The sequence goes on along the minus strand of JBBQOA010000027.1, from coordinate 1,422 downwards.
CTGGATGAAAAAGCCTTATGTCAAAGGAATGTATCCGAATCCGGGCACGCTTCATCCGTGGAAATTTGTTTATATCGAACCCGACCAAAGCAAATGGACGGTCAATATGGATAATATTATGGAATCGAAAGACCCGCAGTTTGAAGCACAGCTTAATCAACTGATGGCGACGCAAATCGCGGCGGAAAAAGCCAAAGCGACCGAAAAACCGGAAGAAAAAACGAAAACAGCGAAGGCTGAATAGCTGAGAGGGGAAAAATGTTAAGTTTCATCATTCGCCGATTGATAATTATTCCATTTATGGCGCTGCTCGTCGTCACGCTGACGTGGGGATTGATCCGCGTCGCGCCCGGCACTTTTTATTCACAGGAAAAGAAACTGCCGCCTGCCATTGAGGAAAACATCAAGAAAAAATACGGGTTGGATAAACCGTGGTATCAGCAATATTTCTTGATGCTTGGAAACGTGACCTGTCGAACCAAACCCGCCGATTATGAATCGACCGGCGGTTTGCAGTTTTCGATCGCCGGAACCAGTTTCAAATGTTTCGATTTCGGCGATTCGCTGAAATATCCCGACCGCAATGTCAACCAAATTATCAAAGATCATCTTCCGTATTCGGCAACGATGGGAATTTTGGCGTATCTGCTGGCTTTAGGAATTGGATTAACCGCCGGAATCATTGCCGCGCTCAAGCAGAATTCGGCGTTTGATTATGGTTCGATGACCTTTGCGATGCTCGGGCTTTCGGTTCCGAATTTTGTTTTGGGTCCGATCTTGGTGCTTGTTTTCGCGCTCTGGCTCGGTTGGTTGCCGCCGGCGCGGTGGGGCGGACTTTCGGCTTTGGTCTTACCCGTCATTACGCTTTCGGCGATTTACGCGGCGTATATCGCGCGGTTGACACGCGCCGGAATGCTCGAAGTGATGCGTTCCGATTATATCCGCACGGCGCGGGCGAAAGGTTTGGATGAAAAAACCGTTTTGCTTAAACACGCACTTCGCGGCGGCATTGTTCCGGTCGTTTCATTTACGGGACCGGCGCTCGCGTCACTGCTCGCGGGAACGGTCGTCGTCGAAAAAGTTTTCGCGATTCCGGGTTTGGGAAATATGTTTATCCAATCAATTTTTAATCGCGACGAGCCGCTGACATTGGGAATTGTCGCGTTTCTTTCGATCATCATTATGGTTTTCAACTTGATTGTTGATATTTCTTACGGATTTTTAGACCCGCGTATTCGTTACGAATAATAAAAAGAGGTATTTGAATGGAAATTAGAAACGGTCAAACTGACATCGCAAGCGATTTCTCCAATTCAAGAAGTTGGATCGGCATTGTCTATCTTTGTTTTTTAATCTTTTTAGGTGGCGTTCTATATCTGAGCTACAGCTGGACAAATTTAAGTTCGGAAGTCGGGTTCGGTG
>JBBQOA010000026.1:0-15899 GCA_038330465.1 Pyrinomonadales bacterium | reverse complement strand
TTTTCTTCTTGTCTTTCTTTTCTTCTTTCTTATTTGTGTCGTCTGTCTTTTGTGCCGCCACGCTCAAAGGCGCAAGCGCGAGCGAACTCAGCATAAAGGCAAACATCAGAAAAAAAGCACTAAACTTTTGGACAAATCCTTGACGCATATCTTGATCTCCTAAAACTTTTTTCAGCCGAATATTGGAATTGTATCTTTTTCCGATTTGTAAAATCAACGTCTCTACGATGCAATCGAATTGGAGAAAGTTGTTAAATTGACGGTTTATTTCAAAAAAAATAAAAAAAAACGCGAAATTCGTGTTAAAACTATTTTTTTTAATGCAAAAAATTGGTAAAGTAAAAGTTGCCGGAATGTTTTCGGATGACCGACGAGAAAACAACACCGCTCCGGGCGCAATGCATAATCCGCCGATTTTATAATGAAACGCATAAACGAAAAAGTAAAGGATTTAGTCGAAGTTCGTTCGTATAAAAGTCTTCACGATTTTTTTAACGATCCGGCTGAAACGCTGGCTGCCTATCATTTTACCGATGCGACCTCAGACATGATGTCAAAATGGCTCGACAAAATTGTCGAAGTTGAACAGGGAAGCGGGCGGTCGATGGCTTTGGCAGGATATCGAGGGGTTGGTAAAAGTCATTTTTTAGCCACGCTCGGCGCGATTGTTTCGCAGCCCGAACTGCGTTCGAGAATTTTGGAACCACACGTCTCGGTCAGTACGCAGAGGTTAAAACGCCGTCGCTATCCGGTTGCTTTCGTGCGTCGCGGCACGCGACCGACATTTTTAGAAGAACTCAAAGACGCGATTGCCAAAGCCTTTTCGATCGAAGTTTCAAGTTTAAGCAATTCGGTTTCCGATTTGATCAATTTATCGTCCGAGAAATCGGGCGATCTGCCGTTTATCCTGATCGCCGACACCGCGCTTGAACGAACTTCGCGGGTTTCGCGGGATGACGGCGTGCTGCTCGGCGAAATTGCCGAATCGGCTAAAAACCTGAATATTTTTGTCGGCGTTGCGCTCGATGACGACATTGCCGGAGCCGACGGCGTCAATGCCGCGATCGCCCGCAGTTTTTCGATCGATTATCTCGACCAGGAACATCTCTACAAGATCGTTGACACCCACGTTTTTCCGAAACATCGCCAAACCGAAGCATTACTTCACGAGATCTATGCGTATTTCAGGGATGTTTTGCCGAATTTCCGTTGGAGCCAGCAGCGTTTCAGCGCGCTTTATCCGCTTCATCCGGTGATTTTGGAAACCGCGCCGTTTATCAGGCTTTACGCGCCGGAATTTGCCCTGCTCGGTTTTGCCTCGGAAGCCGGAAACAAAATTCTCGGGCGTCCGGCAAACTCTTTGATCGCGCTCGACGAGGTTTTCGACTGCACCGAACAGATATTGCGAAAAGTTGAGGATCTGCACGATGCTTTTGATGCGTATGACCGTTTGAACTCCGAGATCGTCGGAACTATTCCGGTCATGCAGCGTCTGCAAGCAAAACTGATTCTTAAAGGTTTGCTGCTGTTATCGCTCGACGGTGACGGGACGACCGCCGGCGAGATCTGCGCGGCGATGCTGATCTTTGACGAAAATAATCCCCAGAACGGTTTGCAGATGGTCGAAAACCTGCTCGAAAAATTTGTTTCGGTGCTGCCCGACCAGATCTGGCGAAAAACTGAGGAAGGCAGAGCGATCCGCTACAGTTTGAAAGTCAGCATCAAAGAAAGTCTGAATAATTCTTTGAATGAAGCGATTGCCCGCGTGTCGCCCGATATTGTTCCGAAAATTTTACGAAAAATTGCGCGCGAACGCTTTACCGATTGGACATTCGGCGACGAATCGGACGGCAAAATCGCGAATTGGACGGATTCGCAGATCGTTTGGCGCGGCGGATTGCGGCGCGGACGGTTGTGCTGGAATCTGGAAAATGAAGAAACCGATTTGGCGCAAATGCCTGCCAATCTTGAAGTGACGGATTGGATGGTGATCATCAGCGGCGAGAATCAAATAATGCCGCTGACCGAAAACGAGGAAGATGTTCCGCGTGTTTTCTGGCAGCACGCGCCGCTCAGAAATGACGAGATCGAAACGATCCTGCGCTATCACGTTTTGCTCAACGATGAAACTTTACGCGAGGAATTCGGCGACCAATTGCGGGCGGCGGGGCACGCGCATTCACTGGCAATCGAGAAGATCTGGAACCGGATATTTCTCGGCGACGGGAAACTTGTCATCGAAGGGTTTGATTTCAACTTTTCGGAAGACTCACGCAATTCACAGAGCTTGTCGAGAATTTTTACAACGATGCTCGAACCGCTGTTTGAAATGCGTTTTCCGACGCATCCGGTCTTTACGCAGCCGCTCGGGATGACGGAAGTTTCGTCGCTCGTCAGCGATCTTTTCAGCGGAACGCGTCAAAATCTGGCGGAAGTTCAGCGGTTTGCCGAACTCTTTGCACTCCCGCTCGGACTCGTCACCAACCGCAACAATACATTTGTTCTCGAAACCGAAGAAAATCTATTGAAGTTGCCGCTCGCGCAAGAAGTTTTATCGCTTGTTAAAAATTCGGGTGAAGAAACGGTTTCGCTGCGAAAGATTTACAGACATTTGAAACGGGCTCCGGTCGGTTTGGTGCGCGAAGCCCAGCATTTGATACTGACCGCGCTGGTTGCCAACCGCCAGATCGAATTCGTCACGACAAAGGGCGACCGCATCAATCGCCGTTCGCTCGATCTGAAAATAATCTGGGACGACATCGAAGGCATCGCGCTGCCGTCGGGCTCATCATACCCGACCGAGCGTTTGACACACTGGGCAAAATTATTGTCGGGCGTTGAAAATATCGCGTCGATAAATTTGCCCGAAGATTGCGAGACGATCAAAGGCGGTCTGCGGGTTTGGTTGTCTGACTGGCAAAAGGTCCGGCTTTTAGAGCGTTTTAATGAATTGCCGGACGAGATTCTGAACACCAAGATCTGGCGTTTATCGCTGCTCGCGGATAAAACATTCGGTTCGGTCGCGACGACCGTCAACGCGATTCTCGATGAATCGATCACGCTGGACGAAGGTTTGCACCGGATCGCCGATGCTTTTTCGGATTCCGACGAAGAATATTTCGCCCGCACAAAGGATTTGGTCGTGCTCGAAGATTTTATCAGCGGCACCAAAAGCCGCGCCGAAATCCGTACTTATCTGGCGGTTAGCGAAACGTCCGACGACGAAAAAGTCGAGGAAATGCGCGAAAAACTATTTGATATTCTCGAAGAAACGACCGTTAATCCGAGCCAGTTGACGAATCGCGAGATGGAGAATGTCTGGCAATTGTTTCACACGCGCTTTATCGAATATTTTGCTTCCAAACACGATCTGGTGATGAAATCGCATCATCTTCAGGAACAATTTGACGAAATCATGCGGAGCAATGAATGGTGGGAATTTGAAAATCTCTCGAATTTGTCGATCTTTACGCAGACCCATCGTCGGCAGGCACAAAAGATCTGTCAGCAATTCAAAGAACTCGACTGCCGTTTCAGTGTCCGCGAGATGCTTAAAACGCATCCGTTTTGCGCGTGTTCGTTTAATCTGACGGAAGCCGCCGAATGGGAAAATCTGCCGCAAAACTTGAGGGACACGATTGAACAAGGCAGACGCAGTTACCGCAAAATTCTGTGGACCCTGCGCGAAACTCTCGCGCAATTGATCACGCATTTCAGCAGTCGGGCGATGGACGATGATTATAAAACCGCCGCGCGGCATCTGGTCGAAATATTCAAACAAGGCAACGGCATTCCGGCGCTCAGCAACGCCGAACTCGTAATCCTGCAAAAAGCCTTTGAAAACCTGCCGTCATCGCTTCTGCTCAAAGTGAACTTTCCGCCGACCAATGATTTCATCACGCGGTCGAGCTTAAAAGAACAGGTCAACCAATGGCTCGACGAATTGCCCGACGAACCCGTGCTCGTCAAGGTCTGAGAAAGGTAATAAAAAAACGTTGGCAAATAATATGGCTGAACCTTTTGTAAACAAAAGGTTCAGCCGTTTCTGTTGAACTTGAAATTTTTGATTAAGGCGCCAAATTCATCGAATTATTGCCTCTGAAAAGATCGACCGGCTTTTTACTTTTTGAACAATTCAAATATAGTCTTTCTTATGCGGAAAGTTTCGATCATCGGTGTCGGCAGGGTCGGCGGGGCGTTGGCGATCGCTTTGGCGAATCAAGGTTACTTGATTGAGAATCTGTTTTTCAGAAATGACCAAACAGCGCGGATGGTCGCGGAAATTATTGAACCGAAGCCGTTGATTTACGTGTCGAACGACTATTCGGCAATCTCCTCGGACATTATTTTTATCGCGACGCAGGATTTTGAGATCGAAAATGTGGCGTGGAAACTGGCAGAAAGTCTGCAAACAAAACCATTTGTTTTTCACACGAGCGGCGCACTTTCGTCCGATGTTTTGCAAAGTTTGCAGGAAATTGGCTGCCTGACGGGTTCGATCCACCCGCTTGTTTCGGTGAGCGAAGCGCGGCTTGGCGCACAGCGTTTGGCGGGCGCAAATTTTTGTGTCGAAGGCAGCAGCGAAGCGACCGAACTTGCGAAAAGGATCGTCGCCGATCTCGGCGGCAAATCTTTTTCGATCGAAACTGCCGATAAAACGCTCTATCACGCGGCGGCGGTGACGGCGTGCGGACATCTCGTCGCGCTTGTCGATGCGTCGATCGAAATGCTCGGGCAATGCGGACTGGATGAGCGAATGGCGCAGAGCATTCTGCTGCCGCTGATCAAAAGTACGGTCGAAAATCTTGAGACGCAAACAACCGCCGAAGCCTTGACGGGAACCTTTGCGCGCGCCGACGTCGCAACTTTTGAGAAACATCTGAAAGCCTTGGAAAAAGTTTCGTGTGAGGCGCGGGAAATCTATCTGCAACTTGGCGCGCGTTCGACGCATCTGGCTGAGAGGCAAGGTGCAAGTCCGGAAAATCTGGCGGAAATTCGCCGTCGAATTTCGATGGCGAAAAAGAATTTCAAATGCTAAAATAAAAAACATATTTGAGCAATAATTAAATATGGCGAAAAAGAAAGGGGAAGAATTTCAAAAAGAGAAGGAAATATTTCTGGAACATATCCAGAATGCCGGTTTGCGCCGCACCTCCCAGCGTGATCTGATCCTTGAAATGTTCCTCAAAACCGAAGAACATCTGACCAGCGAAGACCTTTATTGGCTGGTTCAAAAACAGGACGCGAGTGTCGGGCATACGACCGTTTACCGAACCTTAAAACTTTTGACCGAAGCCGGATTGGCGCGTGAAGTGCGCTTTGGCGACGGCAAAACATATTACGAACATCATTATAATCACGAGCATCATGACCATTTGATCTGCACGGAATGCGGCAAGATCATCGAATTTTTCTCGGCGGAGATCGAAGAATTGCAGGATAAAATGGCGGAGCAATACGGATTTCTCCTGACCAATCATTCATTGCGGATGTGGGGAATTTGCGAAGATTGTCAAAAACGCACGATAGAACTTCAGAATGTGGCGTCCGGCGCGCAGCCGCGCGTGCGGGTCAAATCGGTCATGGCTAATTGATCTGGAATTAAAAAAAATGGAAGCTGAACTCAAATTTGAACGTGAAAAAACAAACGGGGTCGCAGTCGTCGGCAGTTATTTAATTGACGCGATGCGGCGATTGGGGATCGAGATCTACGACGACTGCGGCAGATTGGGATTGTGCGATACGTGCGCGGTGACGATCAAAAGCGGCAACGAATTTTTAACCGAAACCACGAAGGCGGAAATTGAACAATTATCCGAAGAAAGGCGTCAGAAAGGCGAACGGCTCTCGTGTCAGGCAAAGATCGCCAAAGAAGGCGAAATTGTTATCTTGACGCACGAAAAGAAAGATCCGCGAACGGAAAAGGAGCGCAAACACGAAGAATTCCGCAAGGAATTTGACAAGCTGCCGCTCGAAGGTAAAATTTCACAACTGCTCGAACTCGAAGCCGTAACGCTCGGCGAAACTTTCAATTACGTGCTCAATTCACCCTATGCGGTCGGCGGTAAGATCGTCGATTTTTTGAGCCAATTCGGTTTGAAATTTGACCGCGAAGACAAAGCGGCGAATCGTCCCGAAGAGCATCAAAAGGACGCCGATGCAAAAGCCGAAGCCGAACCGAAGAAAGAGAAAAAAACTCAAACGAAACGGACAAAGAAAACGGTCGCGGCAAAGGACGCGGCGCCCGATAATAAATAACCTTAAAAATAAAAAACGTGAGCGATAACGACCAATTAATAGAGAGAAAACCGACCGAACTGATCAAGGAAAAGTCGCAGTACGCGATTGCTTTCGGGGTGATCGCGATGATGCTGTATATCACGGGCTTTCCGGTTTTCGTGATCTTTTTCTTTGCGATCCTCGCGTTTTTTATCTGGAAAACTTTGTCGTCGCCCTCGCCGAACGGGACGCGCGAGATCTTTGAATTCTATCTGCTCGCCAACGATATTTTGCGCGATGACGAACGCCGCTGGTATGGTTTCGAGATTCAGGAAGTGATCGCCCGCGGCGAACGGATCCTGAAATATATGAAAGGCGCGCCGCCGCTCGTCTATTTCACGCTCGGCGCGCTTTACAACAAAGCGGGCGATCATAAATCCGCCGAAAGACATCTCGCGTATGTCGTCGAAAACGACACGTCGGACGAAACGGCGTTTGTTTATCCGTCGCCGGAATTGAGGTCTTATGTCAAAACTCTCCGCAAGATCGAACGTGAACCGGCGGAAGCGCCCTTAATGTCGTCTGCCGTCCGGGCGCTCGAACGCGCGCGCCGCAATCGCGCCAAAACGCTTTTGGAAAATTCACGCGACGCGCTGCGCGAAGCCGATTTCAAAAAAACCGCCGCCGAGCTCGAACGCAAACAACAAAAAGAATTGGCGGCACAAAATCATTCCCAGCCTTTTGCTTCGATCGTTTCGGACAGCGTTCAAAAAGAGGTCGAATTTCAAACTCAAAAGCAAAATTCAGATGCGCAAAACGCTCAAAATGCTAACGGAAACGAGCCAAAAAAAGAAAAACGCAAACGCGAAAGATCCAACGAAGATGTTTTCGGCAACCGCAAACCGATCTCCGAAGTTTTACGCGATATTTACGACAGTAAATAAGAATTAAATTAAAAGTTAAAAAGGTAAAAATGCGAAATCGACATAATTCCTTATGCTTTAATTTTTAATTTTTAATTTTTAATTTTTAACTTAAAAGAATATGCTTTCTGCTGAAATTATCGCGATCGGTTCGGAGCTTTTAACGCCCGAAAAAACAGATACAAACAGTCTTTGGCTGACCGGCAAACTCAACGAGATCGGGATCGAGGTCAAACTCAAAACGATTGTCGGCGACGACGTTCTGCGGCTCGAAGAAACTATCAAAGACGCTCTCAAACGTTCGGATGTCGTCATCACGACCGGCGGCTTGGGTCCGACCGAAGACGATATTACGCGCACCGTTTCCGCCCGCGCGATCGGTCGCGAACTCGTTTTTCACGAAGATATCGTTGAAAATCTACGCGTCAGATTCCGCGCCTGGGGACGCGAAATGCCCGAGATCAATAAACGTCAGGCATTTGTTATCGAAGGCGCCGAGATTCTGCCAAATCCGAACGGTTCGGCGGTCGGAATGGCGGTCAAGCTCGGTGAAAAGTTTCTCATCATTCTGCCCGGTCCGCCGCGTGAAAACCAGCCGATGTATGAAACATACATTTTCCCGAAACTTAAAGAAAAATCCGGCGCGATCATTTTCAGGAAACGTATTTTGAAGGTTTCCGGACTCGGCGAATCCGCGTTGGACGAAGCGATCGCGCCGATCTATTCGGCTTATAAGGCGGTTTCGACGAGCATTTTATTCAATAAAAGCGAAGTTGAAGTTCATCTGACGGCGCAGGGCAGAATCGCCGCCGAAGCCGATGCTCTGAATGAAGAAATCACGGCGAAGATCGTCGAAAAATTAGGGATCGCGGTCTTTTCCGTCGAAGGCGAGGAAATGGAAGAAGTCGTCGGCAAGCTTCTCACGAAAAACGGCAAAACTCTCGCCGTCGCCGAAAGCTGCACGGGCGGTTTGATCAGCCAACGGCTGACCGATGTTGCGGGTTCGTCCCTCTATTTTATCGAAGCCGTGATCGCCTATGCGAACGAAGCAAAAATAAATACGCTCAATGTTGCGCCCGAAATCATCGAACAGCACGGCGCGGTTTCGGCTGAAACCGCCGAAGCGATGGCAAAGGGAATGCGCGCGCGCGCCAAGACCGATTACGCGATCTCGATCACCGGCATTGCCGGACCGGCAGGCGGGACGGTCGAAAAACCGGTCGGCACGGTGTTTATCGGTTACGCGGACGACACCATAATCAAATCATTCAAAATATTTTTGCCCGGCGATCGATATCTGATTCGTTGGCGTTCGAGCCAGGCGGCACTCGATTATTTACGGCGGCAAATTTTGAAAAAAATATGAACGATGTTTTGCAAAGACTGATATTGCCCCGCCGCAAGGTTAATTGCGGAAATGCGTTCTGCGAACGGCGAGGAATTATGAAAAAAGTATTATCCAAAACAATCTTTTATCTGCTTTTAATGTTAAGCGCATTGGTGATCCCGGCTTTTGCGCAGCTCGACGGGAATCCCGCCAATTGGTGTCGCAACGGCTTTTTCCCGCGTGAAAGCAGTGTTTTTCAGCTCGCACGAATCACCGGCAAACGAAACGAAAAAGTATATTTTTACGGCGACGAGCGCGAAGATTGCCCAAACGGAAAAGGCTGCCGTTTGAAAAGCTATGTTATTCCGACTGACGAAATAATTGTTTCAAGAACCTTGGGCGGTTACGCCTGCGCCTGGTTTCAGCCGAAAAAAGGCGCGGAAACGGTCGGTTGGATCAATGTCGATAACCTCGAATGGATCGCCTTGAATGAAAACCCGAAACCCACAGATTGGCTCGGTGAATGGCGCTTTTATGATAATTCGATCGAGATCACAAAAAGCAAAACGTGCGATTTCTTTGATGTCAAAGGCAGCGCTTTCTGGAAAGGTTTGGGTGAAAACATCCATATCGGCGAACTCGACCACACGGCGGCGCCTTTGGGAAATAAATTAAAATTAGGGGAAAAAGAAACGGGCGAATACGCTTGCAAAGTTTCGATGCAGCTGGTCGGGAAATATTTGATCGCGGCGGACAATCTCAATTGCGGCGGCGCGAACGTGACGTTTTCGGGCGTTTATCTTAAAAAAATAAATTAACCGATAATTTGCCGGTAAACATCCGCATCAACATTTCCGCCGCTGACGACGACGCAAACTTTTTTATCTTTGAAATTTTCTTTATTTTCTAAAATTGCGGCGAGCGAAAGGGCGCCCGTCGGTTCGCATTTTAAGTTCGCCAAGCCGAAATAAAGCCGGACGGCTTCGGCGATGCGTTCGTCCGAAACTTCGATAATTTCCGCGACGCCCGTTTTAATGATTTCCCAGTTATGTTTGCCCAAACTTAAAGTTCGCGCACCGTCAGCGATCGTCAGCGGTTCATATTCGTTGGCGATGATTTTTCCCGCTCTCAGCGACCGCGCCGCGTCATTTCCCAAAAGCGGTTCGGCGCCGATCAATTTTGCCGGCGAAGCATTTCGGCACAAACCTTTTGAAATTCCCGAGATCAAACCGCCGCCGCCGACGGGCGCGATCACCGCGTCAAAATCTTTTTGCGCCAATTCATCGCCAAGACTCGAATTTCCGTCGATCACGAGCAAATCGTCATACGCCGAAGCGATATAACAATTCGGCATTTGCGCGGCGAGCTGTGCGACGCGTGCGCTGCGCCCGACGGTTTTCGTATCGATCAGATCGACCGTCGCGCCGTAATTTTTGACGGCTTCGATCTTTACTTTCGCCGATGTTTCGGGCATCACGACGACGCATCTCTTTTTCAAAAGCTGACAAGCATACGCCAAAGCCTGACCGAAATTGCCCGACGAAGCTGTTAGAATTTCATCATTCGGCACATTCAAAGCCAAGTTGTAAGCAGCGCGGAATTTAAAGCTTCCCGTCTGCTGAAATGTTTCCGAGGTGATCGTCAGATCGATGCCGAGATGGTCGCGCAGTTTTTGCGATTCGATAAACGTCGTCGGGCGAATTGCTTCAAGCAAAGTTTTCATTTGTTTATAATCCATCCGTCAGGCTAAACTCGTCAAGACGAATGAACAAAAATTACGCGGAAGCATTACCAAAAAGGTTCTGGCAAAACATCAAAGGCTTATACGGCGCGAAAGGCGAAAAATGGCTTACGGAGTTGCCGCAGACACTTGCCTTGATCGGCGTCAAATGGAATTTGACGATCGATGATTTTTTCCCGAATCTGTCGTTTAATTTTGTCGCGAAATGTTCGGACCGACGCGGCGAAAATTATGTTTTAAAGGTTGGCGTGCCCGATGAAGACGCGCCGCTCCTGAGCGAAAAACGCGCGCTTGAAGCGTTTGACGGCAAAGGCGCGGTGCGCGTTTTGCGATACGACGAAAATTTATGCGCGATCCTGCTCGAACGCGCAGTCGAAGGCAAAACTCTAAGCGAAGTTTGCGGCGAAGATTACGCAAAAGCGGTCGAAATTGCGGTCGAAGTAATGCTCAAACTGCCGCGAAATCTGCCTGACAAAACTCACTTTACAAATCTTGAAACCTGGTTCGAAGGTCTCGATCGCGCCGTTCAAGCTGATTTCGCGCCAGAAAAGATTGCCAAAGCGCAAGGTTTTTTTGCCGAACTGACCGAACCTTTCGAGAGAAAAATTTTGCTTCACGGCGACGTTCATTTCGACAATATTTTGTCGGCGCGGCGCGAACCGTTTTTGTTGATCGATCCAAAGGGCGTGGTCGGCGAGATCGGTTACGAAATTGCCGTTTTTCTCAATGATTTGGCGGGTTGGACGGCGCATCTTGCAAACCGTGAACAAATTCTCGAATCAGCCGTCGAAAAATTTTCAAAGGCGTTTGGCGTTCCTCCGAATGAACTGCGAAAATGGGCGTTTGCCTTTGCGGTTTTGTCGGCTTGGTGGATGGTCGAAGATTTCGGCGGAAATTATCAAAGGGAATTGGATTTAGCGGATATTTGGGAAGTATAATCAAAAAATTATGACAAAAGCACAATTCGGAATGATCGGACTCGGAACGATGGGCAGAAATTTTCTGCTGAATGTCGCGGAACACGGATTTTCGGGCGCGGGCTACGATTTGGACGCGGAAAAACGCGCCCTTCTGCTCGAAGAAGGCAAAGATTTCGACCTGCAAACGGCGGAAACTTTGCCCGAATTTCTCGATAAACTCGAAAGCCCGCGAAAAATAATGATCCTCGTGCCGGCGCCGGTCGTCGATATTGTCATCAACGATTTGCTCAAAAATCTCGACGAAGGCGACATCGTCATCGACGGCGGAAATTCGCATTTTCCGGATACTGAACGGCGCGAAAAACTTTTGGGCGAAAGCGGCATCGAATTTCTCGGCGTCGGCGTTTCGGGCGGCGAAGAAGGGGCGCGTCACGGCGCGAGCATTATGATCGGCGGCAAAGCTGAAATATACGCGCACGTTCAACCGATTCTTGAAGCGGCGGCGGCAAAAGTTGGCGGCGAATCGTGCGCGGCATTTGTCGGAAACGGTTCGGCAGGGCATTTTGTCAAAATGGTGCACAACGGCATCGAATACGGTTTGATGCAGATTTTGTCGGAAACTTACGATTATATGCACCGCGTCATCGGTTTGGATTACGCCGAAATGAGCAAGATTTTTGCCGATTGGAACGGTGCCGAACTCAATTCGTTTCTGGTCGAAATCACGGCGGAAGTTTTGCGAAAAGCGGACGGCGAAACGGGCAAGCCGCTGGTTGAAATGATTCTCGACACCGCCGGACAGAAGGGAACAGGGAAATGGACTTCGCAAGCTGCGATGGATTTCGGTGTGCCGATTCCGACGATTGATTCCGCCGTTTCGATGCGTCAAATCTCAGCCCAAAAAGCAGTGCGCGGAACAATCGCCAAAAAATATGAAGTGCAAGCCGATAAACCAAATCGCGCCGAAAACACCGATAAATTTATTGCCGAACTGAAAAATGCTCTGCTCTCCGCGTTAATCACGACTTACGCGCAGGGAATGGCGCTTTTGCAGACGGCTTCGGGCGAGAAAAATTACGCAGTGAATCTCTCGGAAATCGCCAAAATATGGCGCGGCGGCTGTATTATCCGTTCGAGTTTGCTCGAAAATATTCGCCAGGCTTACGCCGAAAATTCCGCTTTGCCGAATATGATTTTAGCCGATGATTTTGTCAAAATCTTGAATGAAACACGCGCTGATTGGCAAGCTGTCACTGAAAAATTCACGCAGCATCAGATTCCGGCGCTCTGTCTGTCGTCAGCGCTCGCCTATTTCGACGCCTTTCGTTCCGAGCGTTTGCCCGCGAATCTGATCCAAGCCCAACGCGACTTTTTCGGCGCGCATACATATCAGCGGATCGATCAAGAAGGAATTTTCCATACGCCGGATTGGGACAAGTGAAGTAAAAAAGTCAAAACTAGCTTAGCGTTTGAAAATCTGCCGGTGAATTGACGTTGAAAAGCAAATTTTCGTCCGCGCTCAAACGATCGGCTTCGATGTATTTCGGGAAGATCAAATCGAGAAAATCTCTGACCGATGCCGAATCGTTTTCCGTGATAAGTTTTTCGAGCGTCGGCAGGCAATATTTGGCGCGGTAAACGGCGCATAAAGGCTGCGCTCTGCCGTCCGGTTGGCGCGGGACAAAGGCGATATATTTGTTTGACGCGAGCGCGATGTTGATGAGATTTCCAAGCGCGGCAGTCGTGACAAACGGCAGATCAACCGCGAGAATGACCGCAAATTTCGTCTCGCAATTTTTGAGCGCGGCGTGAATGCCGCCGGGTGCGCCGCGCGTCGCGTATATGTCGCGGACGATCGGTTGTTCGGTTTCGATCGTTTGCTGCCGGTTGAGGACGATTTTGACCGATTCGCAAACCGGTTTCAAAGCGTTGACGGCTCTTTCAAGAAAAGTTTCGCCGCCGATTTCTAATGCGAATTTGTCTGCGCCCATCCGCGATGATTTGCCGCCGGCGAGCACAAAACCTGTAAAATTATTTTTATCCATTATCTCTTGAATTCGCCCGAAAAAACTCTTTCGCCGTTGTGTAAATGCGGTTTGACGGTCACGATCGTTGATTTCGAGGTCGGACAATTGCTTTTTTCGGCGACGCTGCCGACCGGCACTAAGACATTTGTTTCGGGAAAATAGGTCGCGCAGCAATCGCGCGGAATTTCATACGGAACGACGATAAACGATTCGGCGCGGCGCGTTTCGCCCTCAAAATGACTCGTGATGTCAACGACCTCGCCTTCTTTCAAACCGTGTTCGGCAATGTCCTGCGCGTTCATCAAGATGACGCGGCGCGAACCTTTAATGCCGCGATAACGGTCGTGCAGTTCGTAAACGGTCGTGTTGAACTGGTCGTGGGCGCGAATTGTCGTCATCAATAATTCACCCGTTTTTAATTCGATCTTTTCGAGCTTGCCGGAAATGAATTGCGCCTTGCCCGAAGCGGTCGGGAAAACGCCGTCGCGCGGTTTGTTCGGCATATAAAAACCGCCATCGCGTTTGACGTTTTCGGTGTAATTTTCGCAGCCCGGGACGACGCGCGCGATCGAATCGCGAATGCGGTCGTAATCGTTGATCATTTTTTCCCAATCGACCGTCACTTTGCTTTTCAAAACCGCCTGCGCGAGCTTGCCGATGATCCAGGTTTCGCTCCGCAGATGCCCGCTCGCCGGTTCGAGAATTCCTTTCGACATTTGAACGTTGAGCATCGTGCTTTCGGTCGTCACGAATTGTTCGCGTCCGCCGGTCAGATCGATCTCGGTGCGTCCCAAACACGGGAGGATCAAGGACATTTTTCCCGTTACAAGCGCGGTCCGGTTAAGTTTCGTAATGACCTGCGCGGTCAGCGTGCAATTGCGCAGCGCTTCAGCGGTAAATTCGGTATCGGGCGTCGCGAGCAGAAAGTTTCCGCCCATTGCGAAGAAAACTTTGGCGCGTCCGTCGTGCATCGCTTTGATCGAGTTGACGGTATCGAAACCATTTTTTTTCGGGACTTTGAAATGAAATTCCTTTTCGAGATTGCGCTTAAAATCATCGCGAATCTGTTCCCAAATGCCCATTGTGCGGTCTCCCTGCACGTTCGAATGACCGCGCACCGGACAGAGTCCGGCGCCTTGTTTACCGATGTTGCCGCGCAGAAAATGAAGATTGGCGATGTCCTGAATCGTCGCGACCGCTTTTTTATGCTGCGTGACGCCCATTGCCCAGCAGGTGACGACGCGGTTTGCCCTTAAATACATCTCGGCAACCTGCTCGATCTGTTCACGCGGCAAACCGCTCTGTTCGAGAATGTCTGCCCACGAAATGGTTTCGAGATTGGCAATGAAATCCTGAAAACCTTCGGTCTTCGCGTCGATAAAATCGTGATCGAAAATCGGCGTTGGGCTGTATTTTTCGCGTTCGAGCAAGACTTTCATAACGCCTTTCAGAAAAGCGAGATCGCCGCCAATGCGGATCGGCAAAAAGAGATCGGCAAATTTCGTGCTTTGTCCGGCAATCATCGCGAGCGGAAATTTCAGAATGTTTTCGTAATGCTGCGGGTTCGGATTGATAAAGTTCATCAAACCGGCTTCGGGCAGCGGATTGACGGCAATGATTTTCGCGCCCGATTCCTTGGCTCTTTGCAATGACGACATCATTCGCGGCGCGTTTGTCCCCGGATTTTGTCCGATGATGATGATCAGATCGGTGTCTTCGAGATCTTCGAGCCGGATCGAAGCCTTGCCGAGTCCGATCGATTCGGTGAGCGCAAAACTCGTCGATTCGTGGCACATATTCGAACAATCCGGCATATTATTCGTGCCGAATTGGCGCACGAAAAGCTGGTATAGAAACGCCGCTTCATTGGAAGTTCTGCCCGAGGTGTAAAAGATCGCTTGATCGGGCGAATCAAGCGAATTTAGCGTTTCGGCGAGCAATTTGAAGGCTTCTTCCCACGAAACGGGAGCGTAGTGCGTTGCTCCGTCGCGCAAGATCATCGGTTCAGTCAAGCGACCTTGCGCGTTGATCCATTGATCGGATTGTTCGGACAATTCGGCGACGCTGTATTTGGCAAAAAAATCGGGCGTCAGCTTTTTGGTCGTCGCTTCGTCCGCGATCGCTTTCGCGCCGCTTTCGCAAAATTCGGCGTGCGTGCGTTCCCCGTCAGGATCCGCCCAGGCGCACGAATTGCAATCGATTCCACCTTTTTGATTGAGTTTCAAAAGCAGTTTTGTGCCGCGCGCAATTCCCGCTTTTTGAAATACGACTTTCGCCGAATTGAGCGCGGCGGGCATTCCGGCAGCGGTATTTTGGATCTCAACGACCTTTAATTTGCCTAAATCAGCAGGGCGTTCCGCCTGGATATTTCCATGTTCAGATTTCATAAACAATTCTTTGTGAACCTGTGTAAATATTAAATCGATGGTCGCGGACAAAGCCGAGCAAGGTTATATTAAATTCCAGCGCTGCCGCCGCCGCTAAGCTCGATGGCGCGCCGACCGCCGCAACGATCGGAATCTGCGCCATCACCGCTTTTTGAATCAGTTCAAACGAAGCGCGTCCGCTTAAAAAAAGTATTTTATCGGCAAGCGGAAGTTCGTCAGCCAAAAATTTTGCACCGATCAATTTATCAACTGCGTTGTGCCGCCCGACATCTTCCCGAAGATCAATCAATGTGCCCGAAACAGTAAAAAGTGCGGCGGCGTGCAGTCCGCCGGTTTCGTCGAAAACTGTTTGTTT
>JBBQOA010000025.1:0-16187 GCA_038330465.1 Pyrinomonadales bacterium | reverse complement strand
TCTTTAAAAACCAGAGCAATTCCGCGTCCCAATCGTTTTTGCGAATGTCGAAAATTCCGGTTCCCGAAGCCATCGAAACGCTTGTCACTTGACGACCGAACAATCGCGACGCCAAAAGATCACTGAACGAAAGCCATTTCGTTGTTTTCTCAAAAACAACGGGAAATTCTTCTTTGAGCCAGCGCAGTTTTGCCGTCCAATAACTTGAATGAAATCGCGCGCCGGTCCGATTATGAATTTCGATTTCATTCAGATTATCGCGCAGAGTTTGAATGTAATTTGCCGGACGCGTTTCCGCCCATGTATAAATTGGTGTTGTGGCGCAACCATCTTCACCAATTCCGACAAGACTGTGCCAGAAACAAGACATTGCGACAAACGCAATTTGTTCGATCAAAGAATCATTTCGTTGGAGAACTTCATCGATTGCTTCGATAACTTGCCGAATTGCCTCTTCGGCGTCAATTTCCGCGCCGCCGTCGCCGGTTATTTCGACAACTCGTTCGTTTTTGACCATCGTTTCGGGCAAAACATTGCCGCGTAAATCATAAAGTGCGGCACGCACGCTCGAAGTTCCAATGTCTAAGGCTAAAATAAATGGCATTTTCAAGATTTTACTTTTAGAAAGATAAGTTTAATCGAAAATTAACCGCAAGAAAAATCGAGTTTTAAATAGTTTTGTCTTTGCAACAAAGTCACTTTGAGTTATTATAAACGGCAAAACTCGCTGTATATTGTGTCTTTCAAAGTAAGGAGAACTAAAACTTAATGAAAAATTGTCAAATATGTGGAAATCAAAACTCGGATGAGATGCGGTTTTGTTTAAATTGCGGCAAACCGCTTCCCGATGCGCCGATAGTTTTTAATTTACAAGACAGCGGTTCGCAAGGCGGACAATCGAGTCCGGGAACAAATCCATACGGCAAAAGTATGGAAACACAATTCGGAAAACCTGCATTTCAGCAGCCGCAAAATTTTTCGATGGTGCCGCCCGCCAAATCCGGCGGCGGCAGCAAAAAGATTTTGATCGCGGTCGGCGGCGTGGTCGCATTGTTTTTACTGATTTTGGTCGCCGGGGCGGCGATTGTCGGCTACAATATCATGAAGAAAAAAGATGTCGTTGTGACGATATCGCCGACCCCGACCGCTTCTCCAAGCGCTTCTCCGTCTGCTTCAAAATCGGCATCCCCGACTCCGAAACCGACAAGTTCGCCGAGTTCAGTAACAAACTCATCCGACGACACCGATTTTGATAAAGACAAAGTTAAAGCGACTTTCAAAAAAGTTTCGGTCGATTACAACAAAACCGAAGATGGCGAGCTTGGAATGTGGATCCATCTCAAATTTGAAGTAACGAATATGAAAGGCGTTGATTCTTACGTGATCGTCTATTTCCAGAAATCGGACGGCACCGATCTGGACGACGGCGTCGGAAATTATCGAGCAAAAGACGGACGCGTTGCCGCCATGAAGGCGTTAAAACCCGGCTTTGACCCGACGGTTTATGAAGATCTGCAAATTTTTATGCCGTATAACAAATTAAATCTGACTTCGGGTAAATATAATCTGAAAATGGACATTGATCTGACCGACAACGACGAGGAACTGATCAAGCATCTGACGTATAACGAATTCAAGTACGAAAAAGACTAGATCAATTTGAAATCAAAAAAAGAGTGAAATAGTTTTTCCGGCTATTTCACTCTTTTTTTCATTAAGCTCCGAGAACTTTCTTCAACCACCAGCGCAGACCGACAAACAGAAAGCGGTAATCCTTGAAAAATTCGGGCGGTTTGCCTTCAAAATAATGCCCGATAAATTGCAAAACCCAACCGAGGACAAAGAAATACAAAGAAATCCGCCATATTCCCGGGACAAACAAACACAAGGGAAGCAGCAGCAGCGCGACGGCGATCATCGGAATCCCGATCGTATGCGTCAGTTTATTGATCGGATTCTGATGCGATTCCGCGTATTCTTCGATCCATTCGTCCCAACTTTTTCCGCCCATCATAGATTTTTCTCCTTTTTGAATTTTCCACGGATTTTACTACGAATTTTATGTTTTTACAAAAATTTTGACACGCAAATCGTTTTCCAATTCAAGCGCTTCCTGCAGACCAAACCCATTCAAAAAATTTGTCGGCATAAACGTATCGGCATCTTCAACCTCAACGGAAACCTGCGTGACGATCCATTTTTCGATCACATCGGCAAAGTTTTCATAAGTGTTTGCGCCGCCGATAATGAACAGATCGCCTTTCAAATATTTTGATAAAGCCAAAACTTCCGCTTTGCTTCGAAGCAGCAGAACGTCCGAGCGGTTTTCGAGCGTTGCCGTGCGTGAAAGCACGATATTGAGACGTTTCGGCAGCGGTTTGCCGATCGATTCCCAAGTGTGAAAACCCATCACAACGGCGTTTCCGACCGTCGTTTCTTTAAAAAATTTGAGATCCGACGGGTAATGCCACGGCAAACTGCCGTCTTTCCCGATCGCGAAATTTTTGGCGATAGCGACGATTCCCGTGATCATTTTTCGTTTTTCCGGTAAGAAAGCGCGCCCGACGGACATTTATCGACCGCCTTCATAATTTCTTCGGACGAAGCGTTTTCCTTCTTGATCCACGGTCGTTCCTGCGGTTTGAAAACCGCCGGTAAGCCTTTCGCGCAATTGCCCGAATGAATGCAAATTTCGGGCTGCCAGACAACCGTGATTTCGCCGTTTGTGTATTCGTGTGTTTTGCTCATAATTTCGCGCCTTTGTAAACCGCGATCTCCGAACCTTTGGCAAGCAGGATCGAATGCGGTTTTTCGTCCTTCAAAAAAGCGAATTTCGCGCCGTAAGTTTTGCCGAAATCAACGTTTATCTCCGCATTTTTGACCGAAAAGAGTTCCCATTTCGGATGCTCGACCTTGTATTCGTCCGTCCGATTGCCGCCGCGCCGCGTATAACCCCAATAATGTTCGATGATAAATTCGCCGTGTGAATTTTTCAAAGGAACGCCCAAATTTTCGCCGATCTCAACCTTTATTTGATTCGCCGAATCGCCTTTTTGCCACGCGTAGCCGACTTCTTTTTCGGTGCGCGTATGATTCATTTTCCAGCATTCATAAGGCTCGCCGTAAACAAGATCGGCAACCAGCGCGATCGCCAGACGCGGCACGATCTCTTTGACGAAAACCACGCCGCGCAGCGTTTCCGCGGCGGTTTCGCGCTTGACGTAAAAACGTAAGTTTACCTCTTCAAAATTGATGTGAAACGGAACGGGAATGCCCAGCACGCGGGTTTCCAAAAACATAAAACCGACCAAACTGACGAAACATTTTCCGCCGTCGAAATCGAGCGAAGTCCCCGCCGGAACACGGTCGGCAAGCAGTTCGGGCGCGACTTCGTAATTCGCCATGATTAAATCCTGCCATTTTGCGGTTAGAAATTTTCTCATCTTTTATAAAATCAATCTTTTATCGCCCGCGCGGCGCGTCAGGCGTTCGCGGTCGAAATATTCAAGCAGCGGAATCGCATATTTGCGCGAGATTCCGGCGATGTCTTTGAATACCGCGACGTCGATCAATCTGTCAGCCGAATTTTCGGCGAATTTTCGCAGTTTTGCAACCAAACTTTCGAGCTCGCGGCGGGCGAAATAAAATTCGTCCGAAATTTTGACGATCTCGCCCGAATTAAGCAGAAGCTGAAAAATTTTGCGGGCGTGATTTTTATCAGCTTTGGTGCTTTTGATCGCGTCAAGCAAAGCGTCTTCGAGCTTTGGAACTTCCAATTTCGCCGCACGGTAAATTCCCGACAATCTTTCGCGCAGGATTTTTTCATCGCCCGAGAGTTCGAGATTATGCGCGGCGGCGCGAACGAAATCTTTTTCGGCGATCATCTTTTGGTCTTTTTCGAGACTCGCGAGAACGGCTTTGAAAATTTCCGGCGGCAGATGCGAAAAGATCTTTTCGCGCAAAGTTTCGCGCAAAAGTCCTTTGGCGAGCGGTTCTTTTTTGTGAAAATTTTCGATTTCCGCGAGCGCCTTTGTCTTTAAATTCTCAAACGGCGTTCGGGCAATATAAAATTTTTCCGCTTCGATGATTGATTTTTTCTCAAGATTTTCAATAATTATTTTTTGTACAATTTCTTTTCGCCAACCCGTTCGCGCCTGCAGATCGGCAAAGGTCAAACCGGATTCTTTGGCAGTTTCGAGAAAAAGTTTTATTTGCTGCGGCTTTTCGGCTTTGATCAGATCCTGCAAATATTTTCGGACATTTTCAATTTCTTTACGGCGATGTTTGACGGCGGAATTGTCAAGAACTTTGCCGCCCGCGATCGTGATT
Organism: Pyrinomonadales bacterium; assembly: GCA_038330465.1. Taxonomy (GTDB): domain Bacteria; phylum Acidobacteriota; class Blastocatellia; order Pyrinomonadales; family Pyrinomonadaceae; genus JAFDVJ01. The sequence continues at coordinate 11,858 of JBBQOA010000025.1, read as the reverse complement.
TGCGGCGAATATTGACGCAAAATAAATCGCTCGGTCGGCAGACAGACGATCGGAATTTCAAGTCTTAACTGAACAAGATTTTTTTCGCCTTGCCTGATTTCGCCGGCTTCATTCAAAATCTGGACACGCGCCAGCGCCTCGATCGTACCGATGTGAACGCGAACGCGCTGACGTGATTTGAGAGATTTTTTCGCCGTCCTTAAAACCTCGATCTCGGCGTCGAAGATCTGCGTTGGACGAAGGACGCCCGTTTCCGTCAAAAGCATTCCGCGCGCGATCTCCGCGTGATCGATGCCGCCAAGATTAACGGCGGTGCGCTGTCCGGCGTGTGCCGCTTTGACCGTTTTGCCGTGCGTTTGCAGCCCGCGCACGCGCACCTTTTTGCCGCCGGGCAAAACTTCCATCTCGTTGGTTTCGGCAATTTCGCCCGAAATGAGCGTTCCTGTGACGACCGCGCCGAAACCCTTGACCGAAAATGAGCGATCGATCGGCAGCCGCGCGATCGTTTCATTTTTTCGGACGGGAATTTGTTCGGCAAGAGCTTTGAGCGTCAGTTTTAAATCCTCGATGCCCGCGCCGGTTTTCGCGCTGACGGCGATCACCGGCGCGTCCTGCAAAAATGAATTTTCGACGAGTTCCGCCGCTTCAAGATTGACCAGCTCAAGCAATTCTTCATCAACCAGATCTTTTTTCGTCAAAACGATCAAGCCGGTTTTTATTTCGAGCAGGCGGCAGATCTCGAAATGTTCGCGCGTTTGCGGCATAACGCCTTCGTCCGCCGCAATGACGAGCGCGACGAGATCGATCCCGCTCGCGCCGGCGAGCATATTCTTGACAAATTTTTCGTGTCCCGGAACGTCCACGAAACCGATTCTGATCGTGCCTAATTCAAGTTCGGCAAAACCGATGTCGATCGTGATGCCGCGCTGTTTTTCTTCGGGCAAACGATCCGTCTCGATGCCCGTTAAGGCTTTGACGAGCGCGGTTTTTCCGTGATCGATATGTCCGGCGGTGCCGACAATGATGTCCATAGATAGAAATTCCAAGTTTAACATCTTTTGAAGCTAAACTTGGAACCCGGAAATTTCAATTGAAGATTTCTCTACCGAACGATTTCAAATTCGACATACTGCGTCGAAACGCGTCGTTTTTCGGAAGCTAATTTATCCAGAACGATAATTTGCAGGATATAATTTCCGGGCGTCAGTTCATTTCCCAAAGCGACCGCTCCGGCGGCTTCAAGACGTTGCAGATCGGGCTGACCGCTCGCATCAAACGGTTTCATGACGCCTTCCAAAACAACTTTTCCGTCACGGATCAGGCGTGTTTGCACCAATAGCTCGGGCTTTTGTGTTTTGTCGGTTTTGGCATTGTAAATGACATAACCATAGCGAAGGATCGAGCCGCGTTCGAAGCGCCGGATCGTCGTGTCGAGAAAGACGCTTCTTTCGCTGTCGTCGGTCGTCGCGCCGGAAGTCATTTTCTTCCACTCTTCGGTCGAAAAATCATCCAAAATCAAGTTCGACAGCACCAGCCGATCTTTTTTCAAATTCGGAACTTCCAAAAACTGCGATGCCGACCCGACATTATTCGAGCCTTTATCGTAGATCGCGATCCGAAATTGATACGCGCCCGCTTTTTTGACGGGAACGAAAAAATCATAGACAAAACCGTTTTTCAACGTATTTTGATAAACGTTTTCGGGTAATTCGACCGTATAATTTTTGGAAAGCTGTCCGATTTGAAGTCCGTTATCGCCGAATGTCATCGCGACAATATCAAAATTAGCTTTTCTTTTACCGTCCGCCGTTTGGCTGAAACTTAAATCTTTGGTGTCAATATAAACGAGCGCGTGAATCATATCGCCGGTTTTCGCGTCGTTTGTAAAAATCGGGTAAAGACTCAAATTGACGCCCGTCGAATTAAAAGGCGAGGTCAAAGCATTGAGAATTTTTTGCTGCGGAGTTTGCGGCAACTGCTTGATCCTTTCATCGGTGATCCCGAAAAATCCGCTCCGGTAGCGGATCTTCAGATCAGGATTTTTGACCTTGATGACAAGTTTGTTAAAGCGATTTTTTTTCGGATCGAAGGTTGATTCGTCCGGCTGATAACCAAGCAAATAATAGCCTTTCTGGTCATTGATCGCCTGTTGCAAACCCTTGTTCATATTGTTTTGATTGATAAACGGGACGCCGCCGGTTTCATACGCCAGAAAACGAAGAGTTTGCTGCGAATCGACAAATTCATCTTCACGGGCGCCGACTTTTCCGCTCAGAGTATCGGCGGACGATCCAAAGGTGCCGGTGCGCGCGCCCCACGTATTATCTTCCGCCGTCAGACCGCTGACAGATTGCAAGCCGCGCGGATCCAAAGTATAAATGACGACCGACGAACGATTTGCCAGATCGGCGAGAATCCGCATCGAATCGAGGATCCGGGTTGGTTGTTTGAGTCCGTTGTCGGTGTTGTAAAGCTGAAAACCTTCGGAAAAGAGCATCATTGATTTGCGTCCGGGCAAATCCTTCATTCCGCGAATGATGTAACTTAAGGCGCCGATCGTCCCGACCGCAAAGTTTTCGTTCCGGTAATCATTGTATTCTTTGTCGGCTTGCACCTCTTCGTTTGTGCCGACCACGACTTTTTCCTTTCCGTCCCCGTCGATGGCGCCCGTCATTTGTTCTTTCATCGTCGGCGCGATCGGCGCCAAAATGCTGATGCCGCCACGGCTTTGCGGATTCCAGCGAATTTTATCGACCGCCGCGAGAAGCTGCTCTTTGTTGGAAGTAAAAGACTGCATCGCGCCGATTCCGCTGCCGGTGCGGATGATCGCCACCAGATCGCCTTCCTCCATCTGTTCGTTGATAAATTTTTTGATCGATTGCTGAACCCAGAAAACGCTCGGAAAAGACAAACCCAGATCATCGATGACGATCGCGTAAGAGCGGCGAACTTGTTCAGGATTAAGTTTGACGGGCGGAATCGGAATATTGTTTTTATTTTTGGAAGGATTTTGAACTTTCGTCGGCGAATCGGCGGGATTTTTTTCGGCGCCCGAAAAGATAAACGAAAAATTGGTAATGTCCTGTTTCTTGCCGTTTTCGTAAATTTCAAAATCTTCCGGCTTGAGATTCGTGACGATCTTTCCGTCTTTGTCCGTTACGGTCACGTCAGCCTGGATCAAGGTCGTCGAAATTTTAAGGATCGAATCATCGCTCGACGGCGGCGTCGCGGTCGGTTCGGGATTTTGTGCGAGCGCCGAAAACGAGAACAGTAAAATAAACAGTAAGAAAGAAAATAACCAAGCGGTTGAGACAAACGATTTCATAAATTTACACCTGATATATGGCGGCGTTTTTTAGCCTTTGCTTTCAAAATAACGTAATGAATCGAAAAAGTCACGATTTTTTCGATTCAAAAAGCGTATTTTGTATTTTTTTCCGGATTGACGCGGGGTGATTTTTAACGATCGGCGTTTTCGTATAGTTCGAGTTTGCGGTAAAGCGTTTTGCGTCCGATGTTGAGAAGCCGCGAAGCGCGTGATTTGTCGCCTGCCGTATAATCGAGCGCCATCTCGATCGCCAGTTTTTCGATCTCGCCCATCGTTGACGGAAATTCGATCTCAAGATTGATCGCCCGCCCTTCGCTGGCGGCTTTGGCACGTTCCTGACGGGCTTGCGCGTTGAGTTCAAAGGCTTTTTTACTGATCGCTTCGGGCAGATCGTCGTGTTCGATCTGTCTGCCCGAAGCAATAATGACGGCGCGTTCGATGGCGTTTTCGAGTTCGCGAACATTGCCGAGCCATTCATAATTGACGAGCGCGCGCAAGGCTTCTTTGGAAATTCCCGAAATAAAACGTCCGGTTTTTTCCTTGTAGCGTTCGAGAAAGTGAAAAACGAGCAAGTTAATATCTTCGACGCGGTCACGCAACGGCGGCAGCGTGATCGGAAAAACCGACAGGCGATAATACAGATCTTTGCGGAATTTTCCTTCTTCGACGGCTTTTTCGAGGTCAATATTTGTCGCGGCGATCACGCGAACGTCGGTTTTGACAACTTCGTTTCCGCCGATCCGCGTCAGTTCGCCGTCCTGCAGAACGCGGAGCAGTTTGACCTGCGCGGAAAGCGGCATTTCACCGATCTCGTCAAGAAAAAGCGTGCCGCCGTCAGATTCTTCAAAACGTCCTTTGCGTTGATTTCTGGCGTCGGTAAACGCGCCTTTTTCGTGTCCGAAAAGTTCGGATTCAAGCAAACTTTCGGGAATTGCGCCGCAATTGATTTTGATATACGGATTATCTTCGCGTCCCGAATTGTAATGGATCAGATTAGCGAGCAATTCTTTGCCGGTTCCCGATTCGCCCTGAATCAAGACGGTCGTGTTCGTATCGGCGACATTGAGCGCGAGTTCGATCGCGCGGCGCAGGGTTGGCGCCTGCCCGATAATTTCGCTGTGTTTTTGATGAAGCTGCGATTTAAGACGCATCACTTCCGCCGACAGCTGATCGCGCTCAAGCGCCGTGCCGATCTGGTCGGCAATGCCTTCGACCAGCGCGACATCATGATCGGCAAAAGGTTTGGCGGTTTCTTCGCTCCAGACAAAACCGAGCAGCCCGAACGCCTGTCCGGCAACGCGCACGGGCGCAACCAGCGCGGCTTTGCCGTTAAGTTGTGAATTAAAGATCAGCCGGATCGCAAACGGCAGCTGCGTATCGATCAGGCGCAGCGTTTTGCCTTCGCGCAAAATTTCGCCGAGTGCCGGAAACGGTTCGATGTCGAGCGATTGATTGTGCATTTCGATCATCTGTAAAACCTTGCTCGGTTTGACGTCCGGCGCGGTCTTAAATGATGCCAGCGAGATCTTGTTGCTCGTCTGGTCAAGCACGCCGAGCGCGCCGTAATCGGCGCCGACGAGTTCGACGGCGCGTTCCAAAACTTTCGCGGAAACTTCCTTGAAATCCGAATGCGAATTGAGCGTGTTGGCGATTTTCAGGAGCGCGTTGGTGCTTCGCGTTTCTTGTTCCTGCGCGACATAAAGACTCGTGTATTGATAACCGATCGCGAGCTGCTGGGCGATCGATTCGAGAAACTGGATCTCTTCGTCAAACCATTCGCGCGGCGCGCTTGTATCGTGCAGACCAAGCAGACCGAGAACTTTTTTGTTGAGACTGATCGGCACGATCAAAAGCGATTTTGTTTCGAGCGCTTTGGCAAAAAATCTGAGCGTCGCATCTTTTGTCTTGGCAATATCATTGATCGCGATCGGTTTGGTAATGTCGAAGCGCTCGGCAAGTTTTTCCGGATCGATCGGGATTTCCGTCCCTAAACTCGACGGAATACTTTCGTTTTTGCGCCATTCATGGCTGATTCGCAGTTCGCTTTCCGGCGTCAGCTGCAAAAGATCGCAGCGGTCTGCCTGCATCATCCGCCCGAGTTCGGAAACAACGACGTTCAAAAATCTTTCGAGATCGATATTTGTCGGCAGGTCGCGCGCAAGCCGGTCAATGATCGCTTCGCGGGCTTCGTGCATCTTGATTTTTCGTTCAAATGAAAAGGTTTGCGGGCTTTCAATTTCGATTTTCATAGACAGCGGTTTCTTCAAGCATCGGGACGGAAAAATTGCCGATAACTAAACTCTTAACTGATAAACGACATTGGTGTCAAGTTGACACAAAGATAAAACGGGCTGTGTATTTTAGATTCAAATGACAAATCGGCAAACCTTGAAACAAGATTTGCCGATTCTGTTTATTTTGACAGATTCCTACTGTCCGCCTTTTTTATCGAATTTCTTTTCAGGACTTTTTTCGGGTTTCTTTTCAGGTTTCTTTTCGGGTTTTACTTCGCCCGGTTTGTTGACTTCTTTTCCGGGACTTTCCGACGCTTCCGGCGTGTCCGTGTCTTCCGGTTTGACGGTTTGTTTTTGTTTTGAAACATTATCTTGCTGCGTTTTGGGCGTGACGCCGAAATCGATGCGTTTCTTTCCGGCTTCGGCTTTGTCGAGCAGTTCTTCGGCTTCGGAATTTTCCGCGTCGAGTTCGATGGCTTTTTTGAGTGCCCTGACGGCTTCGTCGTATTTTGCCAATTTGATCAAGATCGCACCGAGTTCGGTTTGATAAAGCGTGTCGTCCGGCTTTAATTTAACCGCCTGACGCAGCGCTTTTTCGGCATCTTCATCTTCGTCAAGCTTGTTGTAAGAGCGTCCGAGATTGTAAAAAGCCGTATCGTCCTTGTCATTTTTCGCAATGATCTTTTTATACGCGGCGACGGCTTTTTCAAAGGCTTTTTCCGAATCTTTCGTCCGTGCGACCGGCACTTCTTTTTTCTCTTTCTTGATCGATTTGCCGGGCGTCGGCGTCGGCGTCACTTCGATCTCTTCGTTGAGCGATTCGATCTCTTTTTGTTTCTCGATCAGCGCATAAGAAATGCCGAGTTTGAAATAGGCTTCGGCGAGATCGGGATTGAGCTTAACGGCTTGATTATAGGCTTCGATCGCTAATTCGGTCTTGTTGGCGTCGAACAGTTTATTGCCCTCGGCAAAAGCCGCGTCGGCGTCGGTAAATTCCGGCAAAGGCGTCGATTGCGCCTGCGGAGCTGAGTTGGTATTTGCCTGATTCGAATTCGCGGAACCGCCGCCGCAGCCGAATTCCAAAAAAACTAACCAGGTTAAAGATAAAACGATAAAACTTTTTCTCATTAAAATTTCCCTAAAACTTTCGACCCTTAGAAGCAAAACTTTCGCACTTTAGTTTGTAATAATTTTAACCCGGCGGGAAAATAAAGGGGCGACCGCCGAGCAGATGAACGTGGAGGTGAAAAACCGTCTGTCCGCCGTCCGCATTGGTGTTGATCACGACGCGGTAGCCGTTCAAGGCAAAACCCTGCTCGCGGGCAATTTCGGCGGCGGTCAAAAGCAGATGTCCGAGCGTTTCCCGATGAACCGTTTCCGCCGTCTCAAGCGACGCGAAATGCTCGCGGGGAATGATCAAAACGTGCGTCGGGGCTTGCGGACTGATGTCATTGAAAGCGACGCAAATTTCATCTTCATAAACCTTCGCCGACGGGATTTCGCCCGCCGCTATTTTGCAAAAAAGACAGTTTTCGTTCATATCGGAATGGTTATTATAAAAGTAAAACGTAAAAAGTAAAAACGTCCCGCATAAAATAAACATTTCACGTCGGAACGCTTTGAGTTTTTTACGTTTTACTGATGTCCTTTGCCTTAAACGGCTTCCGCTTCCATTGCCAGACTATCGGTCAGACGTTCGATCTGCGCGCCGACCTTGCCGAGTTTTTTGACGATATTCTCGTAGCCGCGGTCAATGTGGTAAACGCGGTCGATCAATGTTTCACCGTCTGCCGCCATTGCCGCTAAGACAAGCGACGCCGAAGCGCGCAGATCGGATGCCTGAACGGGTGCGCCCATCAATTGAGTTTTGCCCGAGACACGTGCCGTATTGCCTGCGATGTCGATCTTTGCGCCCATTCTGATCAATTCCGAAGCGTGCATAAAACGATTCTCGAAGATCGTCTCGGTGACGGTCGAAACACCTTCGGCTTGCGTCATCAGCGCCATATACTGCGCCTGCATATCGGTCGGGAAAAGCGGATGCGGTTCGGTCGTCACGTTGTTTGCCGTCAAACCTTTTGGAGAGCATTTGACCAGCAGCGAGGTCGAATTGAGTTCCTCGATCTCGACGCCCGTTTCGCGCAATTTTTCGATGACCGCCGTCAGATGTTCGGGCGCGCAATTTTTGACCTCGAGTTCGCCGCCCGTGATCGCCGCCGCGACGATAAAAGTTCCGGTTTCGATGCGGTCGGGAATGATCGTGTGTTCCGCACCGCCGAGCGCTTCGACGCCTTCGATCTCGATGACGGGCGTTCCCGCGCCTTTGATGCGCGCCCCCATTTTGTTCAAAAGGTCGGCGAGGTCTTCGATCTCGGGTTCCTGCGCGGCATTGTGGATCGTCGTTTTACCGCTCGCGAGCGCCGCCGCCATCATCACGTTTTCCGTTCCCGTAACGGTCACTTTTTCAAACGACACGTCGGCGCCGATCAGGCGTCCTCGCGGTGCGCGCGCGACGACATCGCCCGCTTCGAGCGAAACGGTCGCGCCGAGCTGCTCAAACGCTTTCAGATGCAGATCGATCGGACGCGTGCCGATCGCGCAGCCGCCGGGCAGCGAAACTTTCGCCTGCCCAAACCGCGCGAGCAGCGGACCGAGCGCCAAAACACTCGCCCGCATCGTTTTGACAAGTTCATACGGCGCTTCAAAAGTTTCGATATTCGCGGCGGTCACTTTGTGTGTGCGAAGTTCGGGCGTCAACACTGTCGCGCCCAGATCTTCGAGCAAACGCCGCTGCGTGATCAAATCCTTAACATACGGAACATTATGCAAAATAACGGTTTCCGCCGATAAAAGCGTTGCCGCCAAACACGGCAAAGCCGAGTTTTTCGCGCCGCTGATCTCGATCTTTCCTTTCAGCGGCTGTCCGCCTTTGATTAAAAATTTATCCATAAAAGTTATTTAAAGGCAGGAAAATTTTTGACAAGATTTCTGCCCGGCTTCAGAATTTCTTATAGAAACAAGTAGCAAATCTTATCATAAAGTTTGAAAAGAATAAAAATGAGCGTGAAAAAAATTATTTGTAAACGGACAGCCGCAAATCAAAGCTGAAATTTATGGCTTTCTTTGCGGTCTTTGTATTTTATTTTTTCTTCACATAACGATTAAAAACAATGTCGGGCGTTTCCAGATTTCGTCCTTCTTTGAGATTGATCGCGAGCCGTATAAACTGCGCCATCGACCACGCAAGGGGCGTCGCCGAGCCGTTGCCTTCGCCGAATTTGAGCGGTGGAATAAAGCCGTAATCTATTCTTTTTGGAATTTCCGGTTTATCCCAAATCTGTTCGGGAATCATCAAACCATCGTTAGCGAAAGCGAGCATTGCATCAAGTCTTAATTTTGGATTTTGGATTTTGGATTTTGGATTATCCATTTTCCGTTTTCCATTTTCCATTTGCAAAGCTAATTCATACTCTCCGCGTTCGCCCGTTAGCAGCGTCCAAAGATGTCCGTTGCCGCGCCACGTCGTGTCCCAATTCCAGCGGTTGCCTTCATAAGTGTCGCCGTAGCCGTCGTGATTGTACCGATACCACGCTTCGCCGTTTGGCGTGTTGACGCGTAAGACTTCGTCAACGACTTTGAGCGATTTTACAATTAACGCGTCGTCCGGCGATTTAACACCTAATCTGACTAACTCCAAAAATCCCGCGTCAACGATCTCGCGTTCGTCGAAAGTTCCCGCGCCGTTGCCGATTTTCAATATTTCGCCCGAATCGGGTTTGCCGCTTTGCGAGAGCCGCAGATAATAATTGCCGTCGCCGTATTTTCCGGTGCGCGTCGCCGTCCAATTTTCGATGTTCGATTGCCAGTTGTCAGCGGTTTCGAGCCAGCGTTTTGCCGACGCTTCATCGCCGTTTATTCGAGCTATTTCCGCCGCGCAAACGAGTCCGGCAATTTCCGCCGCGATCGTCGAAGGCGAAAATCCGGCTTCTTCTTCCCAGCGTTCCTGCTGCGTACGCGGTCCGTTTCGGGCGATGTAATCGGCGGACTTTTTGATGTTTTTTTCAAAAGTCGTTTTGTCGATTTTGCCGAGTTGATAAGCAAGGATCAGCGGATACGAAATTTCGTCCATCTGTATCGAATCGCCGACCGTCCGACCGTCGAGCCACGAAATTTGCGGAAAGCTTCCGTCTTCGCGCTGTTGATATTTGAACAAAAATTCGAGTGCGCGAAGCGCCGCTGCTTTGTCGCCGAGTGCCATTTGCGCCGTCGCGACCTGATACAAATCGCGCGACCAGACGAGATGATAACCGGTCGTCGTTTCGTTCCCGTTGTTGCCGCCGCCCCACGGCACGCTCAGTGAAGCAACGTTTCCGCCGCGTGTCGTTTTATCTTCAAACGCGCGTAAAACCATCGCCGCCATATTAAACTGCGCCTGATATTTCGGTTCAACGCGCGGCAGAGTTTTAACGTAATCCGCCCAACTTTTTTCGTATGCGGTTTGGCATTTGGTAAAGCCTTTTTGTAATGTCGTTCGTGCCGTTTGTAATGCTTCTTTGGGTGTTTTTCCAAAACTCAATACAAAGGTTGATCGAATCGGCATCACTGTCGAAATGCTTGCAATTGAACCTTTTAAGGTTGCTGTATATTTATTCGGTGTGACATAGGCAACCTGAACGACATTTCCATTATCAGCCTTGGAATAATTTTCCCAATTGCCGTCAGCTGTCTTTTTGAGTTCGGTCAAACCGTCGTTAATTCCCAAAAAACCGTTTGTTGAAAGTTCCTCGATAAATTTACCGCCGACACCTCTGTTGAAACCCGGATTCGCAATCAAAGCAGAAGACTTATCGCCATCTTGAGCCAGCAAAGCGTCATTTTCTGTCCACGCAGTATCATGAAATCCGCTGTTATTAAGCGACGGGTCATAATAAATATAAAAAATTGAGGACGTTATGCTTTCAAATTTGACGTCAATCAAAAGCGAAGCGCGTTCTGAATCGGTCGTGTAAGTTTTCGTAATTTTCCACATCCCCGATTTTGCCGTGTTGATTTGCTGAAAGCTCAAAGAATCGGAACGTAAAACTTTGATTTCGTGCGTTGCATCGTCGCGTTCGGTTTCAACCTTTTTCGTTTTCGGATTAACCACGACAAACTGCAAAACATTGACGTTTGCCGTATCAACCTGCGGATAGAAAACTTCGGTCAGCATTCCGCCTTGCAGCGTGAACCAGATCTTCGATTCGAGCGTGTGTGACGTCCCGACGGCTTGTTTGCCCGCGCTCGACCATTGGGCGTCTTTGCCGGGACCGTTTGGGGCAAGTGTTTGCGCGTGTGAAGTCAAGAAAAAAATTCCCGCCAAGGCGCCAAGGCGCAAAGTTAAAACAAAAGACGAAATATTATTTGAACCAAATTTACTAAAGCAATTCTTCATAAAATCTTTGCGGCTTACGCGCCTTGGCGGGAAACTTCTTTATTTCAATTTTATTTTCTTGAACGCCTTCGGAATTTCCTTGTTTTGCATAAACCATCGCCAAACATTTCCCGAACGAAGATTCTCGGCGCTGAGCAGTGTGATGCCGACATCGATGCCGATCACGTCGCGATTGACCCAGCCGTTATGCGGATTGAAAGCATCGGCGAAACCGTAGCGACCGTAGATTTTATCGCCGTATTTCGATTTCATTTCTTTGAGCGCGGCGAGCGAAATGTCAGGCGTGAACATCAGCGAACCTGCCGGCGCGCACGGCACGACCGTCCCGTCGGTTTGTGGATCGCGCGGCGGAGCGCCCCACGCCGTGTAGCCGCCCGCGAAATCCGAAGCCGTCAAACCCCAGATATTCTCGCCGTATTTCGGAAATTCTTTACTTAAAATGTCGATGAAAAATTGCCGCTGGGCGCGCGTCGCTTTGACCGAATTTTCAAAATAATCGACGTTGAAATCTTTAAAGCGTTCGCGCCGCCCGCGAAAATCGATCCAGGCGTGTGAAAATTGATGAATAAAAAGCGGAGAAACCGCCGCGAGATATTTGTAACCTTCGTATTCCTGCCAGTTGCGTTCCCACGCATACCACGATTTCCATTTTAAGGAATGCGTCGGCGAACCAATGCCTAAGATGTAAAGAATCGCTTCTTCGCTGTAATCGTGCCAGCGGTTTTTGATATAGCCAGTTTCGTCGTGCCAGCCGTGCGAAAGCAAATATTTATCGCCGTTGAGCATCGCCGGAAAATCGACGCGGTTGTAGATTTTGGTGGCGAGCCGGACGATTTCCTTGTCGCCCGAAAAACATTGCCGGACC
>JBBQOA010000024.1:0-16544 GCA_038330465.1 Pyrinomonadales bacterium | reverse complement strand
TCTTAAAACGCAGAAAAAAAAGCGCGCCTCTTTTAAAAACGCGGCGCGCTTTTTTTATTCGAGCGTGCATTGACGATTTACGGCAGATAAGCCGTTTGAATCGGCAGGTCGGTCGCGAGTCCGAAATTCGTTGCCGAAAATCCGCCGTCCGACGAGCGCAGAATCCACCAGACACCATTGCGGTAAACGGCAAAATCGTTTCGTCCGTCGTTGTCGAAATCGCCCGGCACGGGTTTATCGCCCGCGCTTCCCCAATTCAAGATCGTGTAACCGTTGTCTGTGCTCCGCTGCACATACCACGTCCCGCTCCGAAAAACGGCAATGTCGGCTTTCCCGTCGCCGTCGTAATCTCCGACAACCGGAATATCGCCGGCAATCCCGAACTGAACGATCCCGATGCTGCCGTCACCGCTGCGGATGAAATACCAGACGCCGTTGCGGAAAACCGAAACGTCGGATTTGCCGTCGCCGTCGAAATCCGCGAGGAGCGGCGCATCGCCCGATTGACCGAATTGAATGATATTGGTCGTGATGTTGCCGGGCTGGACGGGATTGCTGTATTGGATATACCAGGTGCCGTTCGAGGGACGAAAAACGGCGATGTCGGCAAAACCGTCGCCGTTAAAATCGCCGGGACGCGGCAGATCGCCGGCGCTGCCCCATTGCGCATAGCGCACTTGATTATTTGAAGATTGAAAGATATACCAGACACCGTTGCGGAAAACGGCGCGGTCGGCTTTGCCGTCGCCATCATAATCGGCGGGCGCGAGCTTGTCGCCCGAAAGACCGAATTGGACGGGCGTGTAATTGCCATTAAAGCTGTCGAGTGAATGCCAAACACCATCGGTCGGGCGAAAAACGGCAATATCGGACTTGCCGTCGTTGTTCAAATCGGAGAAAGTTCCGCCGTTGCGAAATGAAGTTTTCAATTGTGCTACGACGGCGCGTCCGGTAAACACACCGAAACTTTCGCCGACGTTTCCCGATGTAACGAGTTTTCCGTTCGGACGGAAACTTACACCGCCGAAATTGATTCGCATATCCGCGCCGGGAACAACCGGAAACGGCGTGATATATCTGAGATTCGGCAACAATCCGCGCCGATTCAAATTATCCGCTACGTCTTCACGGTCGCGTGCAAATGAATGGTCAAGCGAACCGTCGGGATTAAAGCGGACGATATTGCCGGCTTGCGTTGTGCCTAAGATTTTGCCGTCCGGCTGAGTTTTCAACGAAGCGATATAACGAAGGTCGATACTGAGATTGGTAGTGCCGTCGTAAAGAATTCTGCCGTTCACGCCGAAAGTCGTGTCAAGCGTCAAATCACCGTTATACCGAACCAACGTCGGCGATCCGAAACCCGCGCCGTTAGTTTGACCACCAACCAAAATTTTGTTGCCGCGAAGCATCGTAATTGCCCCTGCTCTGCTACCGGCATTAACGTCTGATTCGAGAAAACCGCCGCCCGAACTGCCGGTGAAAATTCTCCATCGGTGTTGTGAGAAAACCGACGGATTGGAAGACACCAGTGTTCGTTGGGAGCCGACGGCAATGAAATCACCATTCGACAGCAGATCTCCGTCATATATCGTAACTTCGCCCCAACCCGCCGTCGAATTTCCGGTGGTATCAACGAGCGAGGCTATATTTTGCAAAGCTCCGCTGCCTGAATAAACGGCAACGAAACCCTTCACGCGCCCGCCGCCGTTACTTGTCCCGCCGACAATATCATCCCGACTGTTGCCGAAAACAAAGATTCTGCCGTCCGGTGCAATCTGAATTTTGACCGGCGTTCCGCCAGCGTTAACAGTATCGGTAAAGGGGGAAATTAAGTTTGTCCCCGTATAAGTCCAAACCTTTCCCGCTTCCATCGTGTATGAAGTAACCGTATTGCCTAACCTCCGCGTTACTGTATTGCCGCCGAAACTCGTGTCGAGCGTTCCGTTTTGATTGTAGCGAACCAGGCACAAATCATTGCCCAAAGGAAGCTGCGTATTCGGGTCAGGTGCGCCGCCGACGCTGCACATCGAGGCAAGGATTATTTTACCGTCCGAAGGCTGAACCTTCATCGTGTAGGTCGGATTATGCGACCGTTCGTATGATCCTGCGCCCCAACGGTAAAAAGTCGTGCGGGCTTCGCCGTTCGTGCCGAAAGTCGTATCAACCGAACCGTCGGCATTCAATCGCCGGACAAGAAAATCACTGGCATAACCTCCATTTCCGTTATTGTTAATGTATGCGAGGGTTACGTTTCCGGCAGCAATAATTTTGCCGTCAGCGAGAACCTCGCTGATCCCGAAACCGCGGGACTTATCGCCCTCACCTGACGGTAGCGGCAAAGAGGGAAAGGCATCCTGATAAATGCCTGTGTTATTCGTTCCCCAAGTCGTGTCCAATCCGCCTTGCTGGGCGAAAATTCCGGTGCTCAATATTAAACCAAGCAAAAGCAATGTTAAAGTTTTGCCAAAACAGTTTTGGTAAAAGTCGTATTTTGAACTCATCATAATTTTCTCCTTTTGCATAAAATGCTTGCCGTTTCCGGCAAATATTTTCCTCTTCGCCCTACAAAGCGGAAAAACTTTTGAAATCAGCTCAAAAAATAAAAAAATAGTCCTACAAAGGACTATTTTTTTATTTTCGCAATTTTTACAAATTTGAAAAAAGAAGTTTTTAGTGTGGAACTGCCATCATTCCTCGATTCATATACCATTCCTCATATATATCAGGTTGAGCAATTTTAGCGTTTGGATGAATTTTACGTTGCTTATTCGCCCAAAATAAATAGTTTTTGAGATAGTGTAAATAAACAAGCCGTGAATTAGCCTCTTCTTTCGTTTCCTGTGCCGCGCATCCGGTCGTCGCTATCAACGCCAGAGTGAGAGCCCCCGCAATTAACGGACCTCGGATAGCTAATCTTGCCGAAGCGGCTCCCGTTTTACTTAACGCGCCGCCTCCCATCGCGATATCTCCCCATGTACCTAGCAGTTGTATGATATATTGTTTTGTGCATAAACGAGCGGTCACCGCTACTCCCGTTCCGATCACCCCGGCTTCAGTCGCGGTAACCCCGCCAGCCGCTGCTGCCGCCGCCGTGTCAGCCGCCGCTAGTATTTGTGCCTCGGTTAGTCCTCCGGTCACTGACCATTGCAAAATTCTCTGCCAGATAATCTCAGCTTGCGCCATATTTCCCGATATTCTTAATCCCGCCCAAACTTTAAGTAATGATTCAAAATCCATATTTCTCTCCTTTTCGATACATTGTTTTTGATTCCCTCTGAAATTCCGCCATCTATTTCTGTGTTTCAGCAAATAATCTCGACAGTGCACATCCGCATGGTTGATTGATTTGCGTTTTCAATGACTAATTTCACCTCAACCTACAAAGCGGAAAAAAAATATAAATCGGCTCAAAATATTTCGATTTTTTTATTTGGAAGTAAAAAATAAAAAAAATGCGTCGGGCAAATCACCCTCCGCACTTTTTGCTTTTTTTGAAATTCGGAATGATCGCCGTAAATCAAAGCGTCATCCGGGTTTTCACCTGATCGAGACGGTCATTGTGTATCTGATCGGACGATTGGTCGGATTATACAATCCAAACTCGTTGTCGCCGTAGTTGGTCTCAAAACTCGTGCTGCCGGATTCGCCTTTCGGAGCTTCGTCGGAAAAAATGCTCAGATTGCCCGGACTGACCGACACGCGGGCGATTTGTCCGGCACTTGCGCCGACCACAAAATATATGTTTGATTTTGCCGGAATCGTCCGGCTGATCGTTGCCGAACTGCGTCCTTTGGCAAATCGGATCCGGCTTTGCGCGAACAGTTCGACACTCGTCATCAATAAAATAGTTGTTAATATTACGAAATAAATACCGATTTTCTTAATCATTTTTTTCTCCGCTACTTTAATTTGGGTAATTTCCATAATTGAAAAATCCCGAAAGAAAATTTGTCGTTTTTTTTACTCACAAATTCCTTTTCGCTCCACAAGGCGGAAAAAAAATAAAATTTGGCTCAAAAAAAAATAAAAAATATAATTTTTCGCCGATTAGTCGTATAATCTTTGTAAACACACGAAATTATTTGCGAAAAATGGCTGATTCGTCCGACGTTACAATTTTGCTCGACCGCATCAATGATGGCGACGGCAAGGCTCCCGAAGAACTTTTGCCGCTCGTTTACAGCGAATTGCGCAAGCTCGCGCACAGTTATCTGCAGCGCGAACGTGCCGATCATACTTTGCAGGCGACCGCGCTCGTCCACGAAGCGTATCTTCGGCTCGTCGATTGGGAAACGGTTTCGTGGCAGAACCGCGCCCATTTCTTCGCGGTCGCGGCAAACGTGATGCGGAAAATTCTGGTCGATCACGCCCGCGAAAAACGTGCGCAAAAGCGCGATTTCGGGCAAAAACTTTCACTCGACGAAGCGCTCAGTCTGCCGGATCAAAATGCGCGCGAGGTCGATCTGATCGGGCTTGACGACGCGCTTCGTAAACTGGCGAAATTCGACCAAACACAATCGAAAATTGTCGAACTGAGATTTTTCGGCGGCTTGACGATCGAGGAAACGGCACACGCCCTGAAAATTTCTCCGGCGACCGTCAAACGCGAATGGACGGTTGCGAAAACGTGGCTTTTTCGGGAAATAAGGCAAAGCGATGGATGAAAAAAACTGGCAAAACGTTAAAGAAATTTTTCTGACGGCTTTGGAAAAAGATGCAAAATCGCGTTCGAAGTTTTTGGACGCGATTTGCGCGAATGATGCCGGGTTGCGTGAAGAGGTCGAATCTTTGCTCGCCTCGCACGAAGAAATCGAAGATTTTATCGAAACGCCGGTTTTTCAGGTCAACGAAGTTTTCACCAATGGCGCAAATCATACGGAAAAGCATTTCGGACATTATAAAATTATCCGTGAAATCGGCGCGGGCGGAATGGGCGCAGTTTTCTTAGCCGAACGCAACGACGGCGAATTTTCGCAGCAAGTCGCGATCAAGATCATTCGTCAGGCGATTGCCGAGACGGAAATAATCAATCGTTTTAAACGCGAACGCCAGATTCTCGCGTCACTAAATCATCCGAATATTGCAAAACTTCTCGACGGCGGCGTTTCGAGCGACGGCTTGCCGTTTCTGGCAATGGAATTTATCGAAGGCGAGTCGATCACGAATTTTGCCGAGCGCGAAAATTTAAATCTCGAAGCGCGTCTGAAATTATTCTTAAAAGTTTGTGCGGCAGTCGCGCACGCGCATCGCAATCTGATCGTTCACCGCGATTTGAAGCCTTCAAATATTTTGGTCACGAAAGACGGTGAACCCAAATTGCTCGATTTCGGTTTGGCAAAGTTAACGGGCGAAAACTTATCGAACGACGCAACCCGGACGCAGACGGCATTTCGCGCGCTGACGCCCGCCTACGCATCGCCCGAACAACTGAAAAACGAACCGCTGACGACCGTTTCGGATATTTACAGTTTGGGCGTCGTTTTTTATGAATTACTGACGGGCGAGCGACCGTTTCATTTTGAAGGGAAAAGTCTGGAAGAGATCATCAAAACCGTGACGGAATTTGAACCGCCGCCGCCGTCGGCAAATCCGCAATCCAAAATTCGCAATCCGAAATTAAAGGGTGATCTGGACAATATTGCGCTGGTGGCATTGCGGAAAGAACCGATGCGGCGCTACAAATCGGTCGAAGCGTTTGCCGACGACATCGAGCGATATTTAAAAGGTTTGCCGGTCGCGGCGCGCCCTAATACTTTCAAATACCGCGCCTCGAAATTTATCAGACGACATAAAGTCGGGGTTTTGGCGGCGAGCCTGATTTTGCTGAGTTTGATCGGTGGCATAATTTCGACCATCTGGCAGGCAAATCGCGCTGAAACCCAACGGCAGAAAGCCGAAAAACGCTTCAGCGACGTGCGGAAGATCGCCGGTTCATTTATTTTTGAAATTTCACCGAAAATCGAAAATCTGCCCGGCGCAATGGAAGCACGTGAAATTTTGGTCACGCGGGCTTTGGAATATCTGGATAATCTGCAGCAAGAATCAAGCGACGACCGGGATCTTCAGCGCGAACTCGCCGCCGCTTATGAAAAGGTCGGAGATATTCAGGGCAGAGTAAATCAGCCGAGTCTGGGCGATACAAAAGCGGCACTGGAAAGCTATCGCAAAGCTCAAAACTTACGCGAATCGGTTTTGTCGGCTGACCCGGAAAATCCCGCCAAGCAAAGCGAGCTTGCCAACGATTACGAACAGATCGGCTATCTTCTGTGGTGGTCGAGCGACACGAAACAAGCCGTCGAGCTTTATCAAAAATCGCTCGAAATTCGCGAAAAACTCGTTGCGGCAAATCCTGCCAATCCTGATTTTCGTCAACGATGTGCCAAATTACAGATGCAGTACGGCGATATTTATGCGTGGGATAAGGAAACCGAAAAATCCTTGAGCCATTATCGCCCCGCCCTTGAAATTCTGGAAAAGCTAACGGCGGAAATGCCTGAAGATGCGACGGTCAAAGGCGATTTGGCAAGATGTTATTCACGTTTGAGCGATGTGTTTATTACAGCGGACGATTTAGACGCGGCACTCGGCGAAACCCAAAAATCGCTGGCGATATACGAACCGCTGGTTGCCGCCACACCGTCGGATTTGAAACAAAGGCGCGGAATGTGGGTTGCTTATTTTAACCAATGCCAGATTTATATCGGTAAAAAAGATTTGGCAGGTGCCGCCAAAAGCTGCGTGAAAATTTCCGAAATGGCGGAAGCGGATTTTCAAACAGACCCGAAAAACGAAACGGCGCAGCATTCGCGCGCGATCGGTTTTTATTATTTAGGCGAACTTTTGATGCTTCAAAGAAAATTTCCTGAAGCGCAGAAAAACTACGAAAAATCGCTGGCGATCGTTAGCGAAAAAGCCGCTCAAGCCGACGACAAAAGCGAATACCAGCGCGACATGGCAATTGATTACACAGCAATCGGCAAATTGCAGATGGAAAACGGTCAGCTGTCGGCAGCTCTGGAAAATCAAATAAAAGCGCAAAAACTGCTTGAAGAAATCTTGGATAACGATGCGGAAATTATTACACCGCAAGTTGATTTGGCAAAAATTTTTCAGCAAATCGGTAAAATTAAACTACGGCAAAAAGATTTGACTCAAGCCAAAACACAGTTTGCCAAAGCCTTAAAAATTCTGCAGGGACTCGACGCTCAAAACGAACTCAATGATTTGGACAAAAAAATATTAGTCGAACTTGAAAACGATATTCAAAAAAATCGTTTTTAGATCGAGAATAAATTTCGGTAAAAAGGTTTCTAAAACAGATAAAAGTAAAAAGGCAAAAGCATTAAAACTTTTGCCTTTTTTAAGGCTAAAGTTTTAACGAGGCTTAGCGTTTTTGACGTATTTGTCGAACCAGTTGACCATCTCGAAAAGCGTGTGTTCAGTCGATTCTTTCGCGGAATAACCGTGAGCTTCGAGCGGCAGCATCACCAATCGCGCCGTTCCGCCGTTGCCCTGAATCGCCGCGAAAAGACGTTCCGATTGGATCGGGAAAGTGCCCTGATTATTGTCCGCTTCGCCGTGGATCATCAGCAAAGGCTCGTTGATCTTGTCGGCGAAAAAGAATGGCGAAACGTTTTCGTAAAGCTCTTTCGCTTCCCAGAAAGTGCGGCGTTCCGATTGAAAGCCGAATGGCGTCAATGTTCGATTATACGCGCCCGAACGCGCGATGCCGGCGCGGAAAATATCGGAATGTGCGAGTAGATTCGCCGTCATAAACGCGCCGTAAGAATGTCCGCCGACGCCGACGCGGTCACGATCGGTGACGCCCATTTCAACGGCTTTATCGACCGCCGCCTGCGCCGAATCGACGATCTGTGTGATAAAAGTATCGTTGACCGTCAGCGGATCGCCGACGATCGGCATCGTCGTATCGTCGAGGACGGCGTAGCCCTGAAGCAGAAAGAAAAGATGCGAATAACCGCCGATCTGCGTAAACCGATTCGTCGAACCCGAAACCTGTCCGGCGGTCGAAGCGTCTGTAAATTCGAGCGGATACGCCCAAACGACGGTCGGCAGCCGCGTGCCTTCCTTATAATTCGGCGGCAAGTAGAGCGTGAACGAGAGATCAACGCCGTCGGCGCGTTTGTATTTGACGAGTTTTTTCGTGATGCCGCGCAGCTGCGGCGTCGGGTCGGTGAAGTTTGTAATCTGTTTGCCTGCTTGCCTCGCGCAAATAGTATCAGGCGGACAACCGTTTTGGACAAAAATATTCGGCGGGCTTGTCTGGCTTTCACTTCTAACGAGTAATTTGCTTGCGTTGTTATCTAGTAAAGCAATGACGGTTTCATATTTTCCAATTTCTGAAGCGTAAATATTTTTAATATCCAAATTGGATAAATTCATTCTTTTTAAAACGGGTTCATCACCTCTTGGTGAAGCACCTGCGCTCAACAAATAAATATAATCATCGCTTTGAACAATCACATTTTTGCCGTTCGGAAGAGTTTTCGTCACAGGCGTCCCGATGTCGCCATAGCGGTCGTTCGTGTTCAAATCGGAAATGAGTTTCGGCGCGGACGCACTTCGGTAATCGATTGCAAAAATACGGCGGTGATCGTTGTCGCGGTTGTAATCGTAGAAAAGCATCAAACCGTCTTTTTCGCCGAAAATTCTGCCCTGATAACGCTGTTCGAGACTAACGACATCAATCGGCGGACTCGAAAATGGCGCGGCGATCTTGACGAGTTTGTCGCGCAGCGCGGCTTTCGTTTTCGGGTTGCCGCCGTCGAGCGCCTGCGCCCACATCAAGGTCGCGGGTTCGGTCGGGACCCACGCATAACTGCGCGGCGAGGTCGTCACGCCCTGCACCGGCAGATTATCCTGGAGCGGCGAGCTCGTCACTTTATAAACATATTTGCCGCCGAGATCCCAAACTTCGACTTCCTTCGGAAAGCGAAAATACGGAAAAAGATAAGAAAACGGTCGTTTGATCCGCGAAACAAGAAAATATTTTCCGTCCGGCGAGGCGTCCGCCGTGTCGAAGATCGCCGGTTCGCCGATGGTTTTTGTTTTGCCGTCAACCGCGACGATCGCGAGCTGCGAAGTCGCGTAATATTCGAACAGATTTTCGTCGTTCGGCGATTTCAGAAGGTCTTGAAACGTTTGCACCGCACCTTTTTTGCCGGCGGTTTCCTGAACATTCGGCGAAGTCGGGATGAGATTTTGATATTGCGGAGCCGCCCCGCGTTTGTCCGGCACGGTGTTGACGAGCAGCGATTTCTGGTCGGGCATCCAGTCAAAATCGCCGAGTGTCGTATTGACCTGAACGTTTTTGATGATCCTCGCTTTAGCGGTCGCCGTTTCGATGATCCAAAGTTCAATGCCGTTTGGCGTGAGATTGCCCGCCGCGATGTATTTTCCGTCCGCGCTCCACGAAGGCGCGATGATCTGCGCGTTCGGCGGCAGAACGATCAGCGTTTCCTTGCCGTCGGCGATGTTTTTTAAGGTCAGCCGGACGGCATAAAACTGGCGGTGACGTCCGTTCGTGTTCGGATTGATCCGAATGCCCGCAAGCCGCAGCATCGGCTGCGCAAGCTCCGCGATCGGCGGATAGCGCAAGGTTTCGATCAAAAGGATCTTATCCTTCGCCGGGCTCACCGACGTTGACGGAATTGACGGCGCGTTCAAAACGTCCTCGATCTCCTTCGGCGGTTTCTGGTATTGACCAAAAACATTACCAACAAACAATAAAACGGCAAAAAGCAAAAACAATCTTTTCATCTTTTCTCCTTATAAATATAAAATTTCCGATTGATAACAAAAGTTTTCTTTTGCGGCTTTGCGGATTTGCGGGAATTATATTTATCTCGCAAAGCCGCTCAGAATATAAATTATTTCTTCCCCAAATCATCGAGGATTTTCCCCGCGATCGACGGAATAATGTCGCGTTCATTGGCGAAATTCTCGGTGAATACGACGAGCACGAATTTCAAACCGTCGGGCGTTTCGATATAGGCGGCGTCGTGGCGCGTCGTGCTTGTCCAGCCGGCTTTCGACCAGAGCCGCGCGTCTTTCAAACCTTTGTTGTTAAGCGCGATGCCGGTAAAACCGTGCGCCTGGTCGTCCGGGTCTTTCGACGCGCCGCTGAAATCGCGTTTCAGCAGATCCATCATCAGCCGCGTGTGCGCGGGCGTGCCGGCTTTTCCCGAAACGATTTCCGCGAGCAAACGCGCTGTTGCGTTGGTCGTCAGCATATTGCGGTTTTCGCCTTTGTAGCCGCGAAATTGTTGTTCGACTCCGTAGGCGTCTTCGCAGAAAGTTTTTTGATTGACGTTGATTCGTTCGTAACCGAGCGATTTATAATAGCGATTGACGGCGTTGCGTTTATACGACCATTTTTCAAATTCCTTCATCGAAAGCTCCGCGCCGCTCGATGTTCCGGTCAGAACGTCGAGAATATACTGTGTCGCTTCGTTTGACGAATCGACGATCATATCGTGCAAACCGCGATCCATTTCGGGGGTCGATAAAAGCTCGCCTTTTTCAAGCCATTTTTCGAGCGCGACCATATAAAACAATTTGACGACCGACGCCGGATAAATTTTTTCTTCGCCGCGCGCGTTTGCCATTTTGAGGTTTTCGGCATCGCGCAGATCGATCAAGGTCGCGGCGATATTTTCCGCTTTTAGGTTTTTATCTTTAAATTTTCCGAGCGTTTCTTGAATCGCCGCCTCCAAAAGCGTTTGAAGCGCGGGCGACGTTTCAAACGGCGGTTTCGGAGCAGTGTTTTCGCTAAAAACGCGGGGCGGTTGTTTTGGTGAAACATTTTTCTTTTGGGCGTCAGATTCAGCGCAAAACAGACAAACTGCGACCAAACAGAAAAGAGCGGCAACAATAGTTTTCATTTAATTTTCCTCTGAAAGTCTTTGCGGAAAGTGTTTTTTCAGAGTATAAACGAAAAGCAGTTTCTAAAAAAGCGTGGAAAATTAAATAAATGTCTCAGGATAAATTAGTTCGCGGGATGAATCGATGGGATTTGACGGCGATCGCGATAAATTTGGTCATCGGCACGGGAATTTTTCTGCTGCCGGCGAAGATCACGGGTTTGATCGGCAGTTACAGTTTGTTTGCGTTTGTCGCCTGCGCGATCATTGTCGGGCTGATCGTCGTCTGTTTCGCCGAAGTTTCGAGCCGTTTTGAAGCGACGGGCGGAATGTATCTATATGCGCGGGAAGCGTTTGGTTCAGCGGTCGGTTTTGAGGTCGGCTGGCTTTACTGGGTCGTTCGCGTGACGACTTTTGCGACGAACTGCAATGCGCTTTTGATCTATATCGGCTTCTTTTTTCCGGCGGCGAACGAAGGCGTGTGGCGGTATCTGATCGTCAGCGCCGTCGTTATTGTCATTTCGATCGTCAATTTTCTGGGCGTTCGCGAATCTTCGATCATGACCAATATTTTCACGGTCGGAAAGCTCGTCCCGCTGTTGCTTTTCGCGGCGATCGGTGTGTTTTTTATCGAACCGGCGAATTTTAAGTTCGGCGAAGTGCCGGAATATGCGTCGTTTTCAAGCGCGACCTTGATTTTGATCTATGCGTTTGTCGGATTTGAAGCCGCCGTTATTCCGGCGGGCGAAACCAAAGATCCGCAAAAAAATGTGCCGTTCGCGTTACTGCTGGCGCTCGCTTTTTGCGCCGTTCTGTTCATCATTATTCAAATCGTTTCGATCGGAACGCTGCCCGAACTGGCGGCTTCGAAAACGCCTCTCGCGGACGCCGCCGGGAAATTTATGGGAAGTTTCGGCGCGGCGTTCATCGCCGTCGGCGCGCTTATTTCGGTGCTCGGAAATCTCAACGGCGGTTATCTCGCCTCGTCGCGGATTCCGTTTGCGATGGCTGAACAAAGAGAATTGCCGCAGCTCTTTGCCAAAACTCACAAGAAATTCAAAACGCCGTATGCTTCGTTACTTCTGACTTCGATCGTGATTTTCATTTTTACGATTCAAACGTCGTTCGTGACGGCTTTGACGATCGCGACGATCACGAGATTGCTCGTTTACGCCGCGACCTGTGCCGCGCTGCCGGTCTTTCGTTCGCGCGCCGATGCGCCGCCCGCCAAATTTACTGCGCCGTTCGGGATCACCGCGACTGTTCTGTCGCTGCTTTTGATTGTCTGGCTGCTGACTCAGGTCGATTACAAAAAAGAAGGGTTGGTTATGCTGATTATGGCGGCGATCGGTTTGATCATCTATTTTGCGTATCGCTTCTTGGGCAAAAGAAATTTTGAATCTCCGTCAGAAAACTAACCGAATTGGTTAAAAAAGGAGAAATATAAAATATGGCTTATATCGTGCAGGGAATGACTTTGATCCCGCAAAACCTGAATATGAGTTGCTGGTATGCCAGCGCACAGATGCTGATTCAATGGAAAATGGATCAAAGACAACAATCGATGTCGGGATTGATTCCGCCCGATCTCGATGCCGAATGTCAGAAAATCAGAGACGCCAATGGCGGCATCGCCAATCCGCAAATTGTCAAAATGGCAAAACGTCTTGGGCTCGAAGCAATTCCGCCGATGACGCCGACGGTTGAAGCGTTGGAAGGCTGGCTCAAACAATACGGACCGCTCTGGGTGAACGGAAAAACCCATATCGTCGTGATCGCCGGAATTATGTTTTTCCCGGTGCTCGGCTATATGTTTTTGGTCTATAATCCGGCGCCGGTCGGGGTCGGCAAGATCGAATGGAAAAGTTTAACGGATTGGTATTTGTCGGGCAATTCATCGAGTTCACGCGATACCGGCGCCGGTGTCGAAGCCGTTTTTCTGTATGTTCCCGATTCATTTTAAGAGATGTTTACAAAAAGAAAATTATTGGCGATCGGCTTAATGCTGATCTGCTGCGGCGTCGCGGTTTCCGCGCAAGCCATCGAGAACGCAAGCCGTCGCACGATCGGTTATATTTCATCAAGCGGAACGGTCGAAAACTCGAGCCGTTCGACGATCGGATATATAAACGCGAACGGCTCGGTCGAAAACTCGAGCCGTTCGACGATCGGTTATATATTGGAAAACGGACGCGTTGAAAATTCGAGCCGTTCGACGATCGGATATATCAACAGCAGCGGTTCGGTTGAAAATTCGAGCCGTTCGACAATCGGATATATCAATTCCAATGGTTCGGTCGAAGATTCGTCGCGCCGCACGATCGGTTACGCAAAAGATGTCAAAGCCGAATATGTTGCCGCATTTTTCTTCTTTTTCTTTAAGGACGCGAGATAAATTTATGCAAGAAGATCTAAAGCGTTTGATCGGAACTTGTCTGGTTTTATTGAGTTTCAATCTGTTGGCGGCAGCGCAAAAAACGGTTGTGCCGATCTTTTCAATGGACACCGAAGAATCGGACACGGGAAAAAGAATCGGTTACGGAAATCTGCTCGGCGGCGTCGAGAACGGTAAATATCTTGATGCGAAAACGACTTTCGGAAAGCTCAAAGGCGATGAAAAGTTTTCGCTTTTCGATTTTACGACGCTCAAAAAGGGCGTTTTTTCGTTGGGCGAGATCAAAGACGGTTCGGGAGCGTGTCCCGAAAATTATTATGTCGAACCGGAAATCGAACAGGTCGCGAATCTCGCGATCGGCGCAAATGCCGATTGGAAGATCGTTCCGCGCCAGCCGAAAGCCGTCAGTTTGAACGGCGCTGCTGATAAAAAAGCGGTCGCCGATGTGTTAAGATTACGCGGATTGCGAAAAAGTCCGGTGAAGATCAAACAGGCATTTCGCGTCGATCTCGACGGCGACGGGGCGGATGAAGTGATCCTGGTTGCCAATTATTACGCCGAAGACAAAAATCAAAATGCGAAGGTCGGCAATTATTCGCTGGTGATCATTCGACAGACGAAGGGCGCGAGAACAAAAAATATTTTTATCGGCGGAACTTTCTTGGCGAAGAAAAATGATTATTACGACGGCGAATACACGCTTTCTTCGATCGCCGATCTGAACGGCGACGGCAGAATGGAGATTATTGTCGAAGTCACGGGTTATGAAGAAAATTGGCTCAATGTTTACGAGATAAAAGCCGGAAAGCCGTCGGAAATCAAGGCTTTATCATATTATTGCGGTGTCTGAAAAAAATGAATATAATAACAACCATATTACTAACTTTCGTCTTCTCGTTGGCGGCAATCGCCCAAGCAAAGGTCGTGCCGTTGGTCGAACTCAAAAGCGGCGGATTGCTCGGCGGCATCGAAAACGGCAAATATCTCGATGCGCGAACGACCTTTGAAAAACTCAAAGGCGAAGGAAAGTTTACGCTTTTCGGGATCAACGGAAAGTTCGGTGAGCTGACGGCGACCGTCAAAAGTCCGGAAGTACCGTGCGAAGATTTTTATTACGCGGAAACCGAGCTCGATGTCAAAGAAGGGCTGGCGATCGGCGCGGATCTCAATTGGAATCCGGTTCCGCGGGCGCCGCGGGCGATCAATCTCAATGACAAAACATATTTGAAGGTCGTCTCGGATATTTTGCGTTTGAAAGGTGTGCCGGGCGCAAAGGTCAAAATCGAACAAGCCGTTAAGGTCGATCTCGACGGCGACGGCGTTGATGAAGTCGTTCTGACGGCGAGCAATTACGGCGGAAATATTCAGCCGCGTGCGGCGGTCAACGATTATTCGTTCGTCGTTGTCAGAAAGATCGTCGCGGGCAAAGTGCGGAATATTTTCATCGCCGAAGAATATATCAAAAAGAAGATCGAATTCGGTGCGCCGAGCCGTTTTGAAGTTTCGGCAATTGCGGATCTCAACGGCGACGGCAAAATGGAAATCGTGCTGTTCGGCGAATATTATGAAGGCAACGGCGCGAGCGTTTATGAAATAAATGGCGGCAAAGCGGTCGAGATCAAACTTTTGAATACGGGCTGCGGCGTTTAAGTTTGGGGCATTTAAGTTCTGCGAAGCGAATGTTTCTGTGTGAAAAGAAATCATGCAGAAACATTCGCTTCGCAGAACTTTTTTATTGCCTTTCGGATCTTTCGTCGATCATACGCAAACCTTCAAGCATCAGATTTTCGTCAACAATTTCGATCAGATCGCAGCTTTCCGCAATTATTTGAGCAAACCCGCCGGTCGCGATGACTTTCGGCTTTTCGCCGAGTTCGTCCCGAATTCTTCTGATAATTCCTTCCGTTAAACCGATATAACCGTAAAAGATGCCCGATTGGATCGAACCGACGGTCGAATTGCCGATGACGGTCGCGGGTTTGCGGATCTCGACGCGCGGAAGTTTCGACGTTCGGATATAAAGCGCTTCCGATAGCGTGTTAATGCCGGGCGTGATGATGCCGCCGAGATATTCGTTTTGGGAATTGACCGCATCGATCGTCGTCGCCGTGCCGAAATCGCCGACGATGACGGGCGCGCCGTATTTAACGCTTGCCGCAAATGCCGCGACGAGCCGATCGGCACCAGCATTTTCGGGTGGTTCGTATTTGACCGCAAAACCGAAATCGAATGTGTGATCGACAAAGATCGGAGTTTGATTGAAATAGTTTTCGCCGAGTTCGCGAAAAGCCTCGTTTAATTCAGGGACGACCGACGAAATGACGACTGCTGAAAATTGTCCGTTTATCTCATTATTCAGGGAATCATAGATCTCATCGGCGGTTTTACTGCGAATGGTCGGTCTGATCAGGCGTTTGAGAAGCGTTTCGTGATCGAAAACGCCGAGTTTGGTTGAAGAATTGCCGATGTCAATTGCTAATATCATCTGATTGGTAAAAAAGGTAAATGGTGAATGGTGAATGGTTAGCTTTCCATTCACCATTCACCATTTACCATTTACCTTTCATTTAACCTTGGAGCGGCAAGCCGTCATAAACGATCTTCCAGCCGTTTTGATGACTTGTCCGGAGACTTTTGTTAAACCATTCCAACGCTTTTTCGGGATTGTCGTAAATCTGCACGGAAGGTTGGGTTTCGCGCGGATCAACGCGGCAGATCGCGCCGCCTTCGGTCGCGGTTTTCACGCATAAAAGTGCGATCATATTATTTTTTGACAAAACCGCGGTGCGCACAAACACCTCTTCCGCTTCGAATTCTTCAAACTCTTCAAACTCGTCGTCAAAATTTTCAAAACCGATATCTTCGCTGTCAAAATCAAATTCATTACTCATATTTTTATAAAAATGTCCAAATAGGGCTTACTACAAATTACACTCTTGCGGCGCAAAATTCAATTCATATTTTACTTCCGCAAAATTTTTGACCAAAAGCTCCTCGCTTATTTTGTTGCCCGTCCGGCGGTCATTGATCGCGCGCCAGATCTCGTTTTCGCGGAAATTTCGCTCGTTTTCCTGAACAAAGCGATGGTTTTTTTCAAAAACGTGATAGCTGAAAGGGATTTCCTCTTTTGAAAGTATCGCGCCTTTGAGATGATTTTCCGTCAGCCAAAGCTTTATTTGAAATGTAAATTCGGTTGGATTAAAAAACCTCAGATCGATATAATTGTAGAAAACGCCCGCGCCGCTGCCGAACGGCAAGGTACGATT